>JAKSVV010000029.1 GCA_024407775.1 Clostridia bacterium | reverse complement strand
CTCTCAGAAATATCAGGGCTGGTTGCTATTTATTATTCATTAAATCATTGTGCTTAGTTGCTATCGCAACTTTGTCTATTTTACCACTATGTAGATTTGATGTCAACATTTTGTGATAAAAATTTTAAATTATTTTTGATTATTTTTTTGATTTACATAACTAAGTAATTTTGGTTTACTTTTTTAAGTAAATTTTTAACGGAGAGGATGGGATTCGAACCCATGTGCCCTTGCGGACAAACGGTTTTCAAGACCGCCTCGTTATGACCACTTCGATACCTCTCCATAAAAAAATAACCAACGTATTGTTCCGATTTCGTAACAGTACATTGGTTATTATAACATAATTTCGAACGTTGTCAACATAATATATTAAAAAATCTCAATTTTTTTTAATTTTTTTTCGAGGCCCTAAAAACCTACTTAACATCGAATGATTTGTTTAGTGAATCTTGCATTAAAGCTTCAGCTTTTTCATTAGTAATTGATTTAACTAATGATACTTCGCTTACAAGAATTTGTCTTGCTGTTTGATACATTCTCTTTTCTGTTGAACTTAATCCTTTTTCGTTATTTAACTTATACAATTCTTTATACACCATTGCTACTTCGTTGATATCTCTTGTAGCAAGTTTAGCTTCGTTATCTCTTGTTCTAACCATCCAATTGATATTTCTTTTTTCCATAGGAACAGCTAGTCCTTTGATAACAGAATCTATTTCTTTTTTTGTTAATATTTTTCTAATTCCAACTTCATCAGCTTTATCAGTTGAAACAAAGATCTTCATCTTGTTGGCTGGGATTTCAATTGTGTAAAAATCCATTTCTTCTCCTAAGATTTCTTTTGTTTCTATATCACTAATAATTCCTGCTCCATGAACTGGATGTGAAATTTTATCTCCTACTTTATACATAATATCACCTCTCACATTAAAGATTAAAAAGTTATGTCTCAAGTATACCATATTTTGGAAATTAATTCAAGCATTTTATGTAAAATTTTTACAATTTTTTATTGATATTGTATATATAATAGGAAGAAAGTTTTAAAAAATACAGAGCAAAATCCCCCGTAAGGCGCATAAAAAGAGGACTCGCGTGGAGTCCTCTCTGTATTTTTTTAATATTTCCTTCATTATATATAGTACTTAATTATATAAGTTTTTTGATTTCCTTAACATTATATATGCTAGATACGTTAAGATCTACTTTCTTATCAGAGGCCTTAGAGTAGCTTGATGTGATAATATTCTTGAATCCCATCTTAGCCGCTTCCTTAATACGGGCGTCATAATTAAGTACTTGTCTAACTTCCCCAAGAAGTCCAACTTCACCAATGATTACTGTATCCTTTGGAACCGGAGAATCTTTTATGCTAGATAAAATAGCACTAACTATAGCAAGGTCTATGGCTGTATCGTTGACTTTTATACCGCCAACAATATTAACATAGATATCATATGTAGATAAGTTAATGCCAAGATGCTTTTCCATGATAGCGCAAAGTAGTGATAGTCTATTATAGTCAACACCAATTCCTGTTCTACGTGGAATAGCTAGATTTGTTTTTGAAGCAAGAGCTTGAACTTCAACAAGCATAGGTCTTGTGCCTTCAAGCATACAAGTAACAACTGATCCGCCACCATCTTCTTTCTTTTCTTCAAGAAGAACTTTGGAAGGTTCAGTAACTTCAACTAGTCCTTTGCCTGTCATTTCAAAAACTCCAATTTCATTTGTTGAACCAAATCTATTTTTAACTGTTCTAATAACTCTGTTAGTATTCATTCTTTCACCTTCAAAGTATAAAACAGTATCAACCATATGTTCAAGAACTTTAGGTCCTGCTATAGAACCTTCCTTAGTAACATGTCCAATAATAACAGTACTAATACCCATGTTCTTTGAAATATTCATAAGTATATTTGTAATTTCTCTAACTTGTCCAACACTACCTGGCACTGATGTAATTTCATCAGTATATATAGTTTGGATTGAGTCGATTATTAAAAATCCTGGTTTAGTTTGTTTAATATTTTCAACTATAGCTTCAATGTTTGTTTCAGGTAAGATCTTAATTCTATCATTCTTAACCCCAAGTCTATCTGCTCTAAGTTTAATTTGACTAAGTGATTCTTCGCCCGATACATAAAGAACATCTGTATCTTTTTTAGCAACAAGTTCTGATAGTTGAAGTAATAATGTTGATTTACCTATACCTGGTTCACCACCAAGAAGAATAAGTGACCCCTTAACGATACCATTACCAAGTACTCTATCTATTTCACCCATTCCGGTTTTAATAGTATCTTCTTTAGTGATAGTAATTTCATCAAGTTTTTTAGGTTTTTGTATATCAGTATCTAATAATTTTTTAGATAAGTTTTTACTCTTTGATGGATCAATATCTTTTTCTTCAACGAAGCTGTTATATGCTCCGCACTCAGTACATCTACCAAGCCACTTAACAGATTCATAACCGCATTCAAGACAAGTAAATTTTGTTTTAACTTTAGCCATTCTTCCATCCTCTCTTACATATATCATTAATTCTGTGAGAAATATAATTCATACAGCAAACTTCATTAGATAGTCCTGCTTCATATACTACTTTTGGCATACCATATACAACGCAGTCTCTTTCATCTTCAGTAATACAATATACGTTGCATGTTTTTTTAAGTTCCATAATACCTTCGAGACCATCTTTCCCCATACCTGTTCCTATTACAACAAGAACGTTTTTCTTTCTATATTCAACTGCAACATTTTTAAATAAAACATCAGCAGCTGGTTTAACATAGTTAACTTTAGGTTCATCACTAAATGTAACTCTTGGGAATATGCTTTGAGTATAATTTGAAAGCTTCATATGTACTCCCGCTTTTGCTATATAAACTTTTGATTTTTCTAATTTTTCATTAAGTTCTACTTCCTTAACAGATATAGGACTCATCATATCAAGACCACGAGCTAGCTGGTTTGTATAACCATCAAGCATGTGCTGAACGACTATGACTGGTACTCCTAAATTTTTATCAAGACCAGGTGTAATTGTTTTTAAAAAATCTGGTCCTCCAGTTGAAGTAGCAATTAGTACTAAATCTGGTTTCATTTTTACCTCTATATAAATCTTGTTTTATTCATATGCTAATTATACTATTTTAATAATGTAAATACAAATATATATTTATATTTTTTATAGATATTTTTATAGATGTTTTTAATATATTTTTTATAAATGTTTTATAAATAATATAAAAAAAATCGGGTTATAAAAACCCGAATTGTATTTTTAAATTTTATTTTTTATTTTTATATTTTTGTTTTAACAACTTTCTTTAATGATTCAACTAATTCTTTATTAGTTTTTGTATTCTTAACTAGTTTAATAATTTCTTCAACACTATCAAGGGAACTATTAGCTAAAATTTTTCTAAGTTCATATGTCATCTTAATTGTATCATCACTAAGAAGTAAATCTTCTCTTCTTGTACCACTTGATAAAACATTTATTGCTGGATAAATTCTTTTATCTGCAAGTCTTCTATCAAGAACAATTTCCATGTTACCTGTACCTTTAAATTCTTCAAAGATAACTTCATCCATTTTTGATCCTGTTTCAACAAGAGCTGATGCAATGATTGTTAAACTTCCACCGTTTTCAATATTTCTTGCAGCACCGAAGAATTTCTTTGGCATATATAATGCAGATGGATCCATACCACCTGATAATGTCTTTCCGCTAGTAGGTACAACTAAGTTATATGCTCTTCCAAGTCTTGTTAAACTATCAAGTAAGATAACAACATCTTTGCCATGTTCAACAAGTCTCTTTGCTCTTTCAAGAACCATCTCTGTAACTTTCTTATGGTTTTCTGGTCTTTCATCAAATGTTGAATATATAACATCAACATTATCACCAGTGATTGATTCTTTTATGTCAGTAACTTCTTCTGGTCTTTCATCAATAAGAAGAACAATCATATATATATCTTTATTATTTTTTAAGATACCATTAGCAAGATTTTTTAGTAATGTAGTTTTACCTGCTTTAGGAGGTGCTACTATCATTCCTCTTTGTCCCTTACCAATTGGTGCTATAACATCAAGTAGTCTCATATCTACCATACCAGGTATATCTAAATTAAATTTTTCATTTGGATATATTGGTTTCAAATCATCAAATGAAGGACGAGAGAAAATTTTATCAATTGATTCACCGTTAACTTCTTTAACATATATAAGTGCGCAGAATTTTTCTCCTTCACGTGGAGCACGAACTATACATTTAATCCAGTCACCAGTTTTTAATCTAAATTTTCTAATATGAGTTTGTGATACATAAACATCTTCATCAGATGTTTGAAAATTATAACCACGAAGGAAACCATAACCTTGATCACATACTTCAAGAATTCCTTCTTTAATAATTTCTTCACGAACTTCATCTTTTATATTTTTATCATCATCGTCATCTAATATTTCATCAGAATGATTTGCTACTTTAAATATTACATCTATAAGTTCATCTTTTTTTAATTTTGATACGCCTTCAATTTTTAAATCCTTAGCAATTTCTCTAAGTTCTACAACTGATTTTGTTTCTAAAATTTCTTTACTATACATTATGCTCTATCCTTACTTCCAAACATTTCGATTTTTTCTCTAACTACTTCTTTGATTCCTTCACAACCAGGTGCTAGTAATTTTCTAGGGTCAAATCCTTTACCTTCTTTATCTTTTCCATTTTCAATATATTCTCTAGTAGCTTTAGCAAAAGCAAGTTGACATTCTGTGTTAACATTAACTTTTGATACACCCATAGGGATTGCTTTCTTAACTTGTTCACTTGGGATACCTGTACCACCATGTAAAACAAGTGGCATATCAGGAACTTTTTCAACTATTTTTTCTAATGTTTCAAAACTTAATCCTGGCCAGTTTTCTGGATATACTCCGTGAATGTTTCCGATACCTGCAGCTAACATATCTACTCCAAGATCTGCAACTCTTCTACATTCATCAGGATCTGCACATTCACCCATTCCAACTACTCCATCTTCTTCTCCACCAATAGCTCCAACTTCAGCTTCTAGTGAAATTCCTTTTTCATTACAAATTTGTCTAAGTTCTGTTGTCTTAGCAACATTTTCATCAATAGGTAATGCACTACCATCAAACATAATAGAAGTAAATCCAGCTTCGATACAAGCTTTTGCTCCATCATATGTTCCGTGGTCAAGATGTAATGCAACTGGAACTGTGATTCCTAAAGTTTCATCCATTGTTTTAACCATAGCTGCAACAGTTTTAAATCCTGTCATATATTTTCCTGCACCTTCACTAACACCTAAGATAACTGGTGAGTTCATTTCTTGTGCAACTTGAAGAATAGATTTTGTCCATTCTAAGTTATTAATGTTAAATTGACCTACTGCGTAGTGTCCTTCTCTTGCTTTTTGCATCATTTCTTTTGCTGATACTAACATAATTTATACCCTCTTTCTTTTTAATAATTTTGTTTTTTATTTTGTTATTTTGTTATTTTGTTTTTTTGTTTTTTATTTTTATATTTTTAATTATAAAATTTATTTACTAATTAATTTTGTAACTTTGTCATATATTTCTTCATGAATATCTTCAATGGATCTCATACTATCAGTATAACATTCTATAACATCCCAGTCATATTTTTTACTAACATATAATCCATTTTCATAAGAACGTTTTAAAAATTCTAAACTAACTTCATGAATATCATTTTTAATACTACCATCATTTTTATATCTAGCTTTTGCTGTTTCGTATGAATATTCATAAGGAACCTTTAGGAAGAATGTATGATATGGTTTAGGCAATTCGAACTTATCATATTCAAGTGTTTCTATCCACTTAGTTATTTCATCAATTTCATCTTCTGATGAAGAACGAATTGTTTGATGTAATAAATTTGCTGTTACCCATCTATCACATATAATAGTATAACCATCATCTAGATATTTTTTCATTTCATCACGGTAAGTAATTAATCTATCAATTGCAAAAGTCATACAAGCAACTCTAAAGTCTACTTCTTTATAATCTTTGCTAAAATTACCTGATAGATATTCATTAACAAGCCATGCACTTTTTGAATTATAGTTTGGAAATTCAAAATGTTTTACTTTGTAATTTTCATTTTCCAATCTTTCAACAAGTAATTTGCTTTGTGTACCCTTACCACTACCATCAAGACCTTCAATTACTATAATTTGTCCTTCCATTTATGCCTCCATTTTCACTATATGATACAATTATAGAACATATTTTTTCTTTTTCAATAAATATAAAAAGAGAAAATTATGTAATAATTTTCTCTTTAATATTTAATAATTATTTATTTTCTAATTTTTCATTTTTCATTTCAGATCTATAGCTTAGTTTTAATAAAATAGGTGTAACAACAGCACAGAATATTACTGTTATGATAATAGCTGTGAATGTATTATTAGTTATAACTCCCATTTCCATAGCTTTGTTAGTTAAAATTAAAACAACTTCTCCTCTACCTACCATACCTATTCCTATTTTCAAACTATCTTTAAATTTATAACCACAAGTTAATGCTCCTACTCCGCATCCAATGATTTTAGATAATACTGCAACAAGAATAAATATTCCTGCAAGTAATAATGTGTGCCATCCAAAACCACTAATTGATACTTGAAGTCCTATTGATGCAAAAAAGATTGGAGAGAATATTAAATATTCTAATACCTCAACTTTACTTTGAATATAACTTTCTTCAGCGTTACCTGATATAACAAGTCCTGCTATAAATGCTCCAATGATTGCAGATAATCCAAAGTATACTTCAGATACATATGCCATAAGCAAACAATATACAAATGAGAATATTGTAAATCTTCTCATATCTTTATCAAAACGAGCAACATACCATTTGAATGCTTTAGCAACAACAATACCAGATAAAATTGCAAGTAAGAAGAACATTGCAATCTTAATTAATGTCATCCAGATATCAAAGTCTTCACCTGATGCAGCCATGCCAAATGATAATGCAATAACACCAAGTACGTCATCGATAACAGCTGCAGCTAAAATTGCATTACCAACTTTAGTATCAAGTTTGCCTAATTCTTTTAATGTTTCTACACTAATAGCAACAGATGTTGCTGTAAAAATTATACCAACAAATAATGCTTCAATATTATAACATCCGTTGTATAACATCATACTAAGAATACCAAAACCAATAGGTGTTAATACTCCAAGTAATGCTACCATGAATGAACTTTTAAATACTGATTTAATTTGTTTAAGACTAACACCAAGTCCAGCTGAGAACATAATAACTATAACTCCTAGTTTAGCCATTTGTTCAATAAATGTTGTGTCTTCAATAATACCAAGTACGCTTGGACCAAGTACAAGTCCTGCTATAATAGATCCTAATACTTTAGGAAGTTTTGCTTCACCTGACCATATACTAAAAATTTTAGATACTATAAGTATCAATGCTAAATGTAATAAATATGTATATGACAATTCAATACGCCTTCTTTCTATACGCAAAAAATAATTATATTTTTGTAGTTATTAATTTATATTTTTTTATTTTTATATTTTTATTTTCATATTTTTATTTTTCTTTTGTTAATTCTAATGCTGCTAATATACATTTTAAATTAACAACATTATTATTTTTTCTTGCAGCAATTATTCCTGCTTCATTAATAATTGTTGCTATTCTAGATGATGATGCACCTTTAAGTTCTCTTGCAAGTTTTTCTATATTAACATCATTATCTAATTTCATATTTTTTGAATAATGTTTAATTAATTCTAATCTATCATTTTCATTTGGATAAGGTATTATATATTTTCTATCAAATCTTCCTGGTCTTATAAGAGCAGGATCTAATACCTTAGAATTATTTGTAGCAGCTATTACGAATACGCCATCTGATTCTTTAAAACCATCAAGTTCATTTAGTAATGCTGTAACAATTCTTGTATTTTCTGTTTCAATTGCGCTTCCATTATAATTTCTTTTAGTACCTATTCCATCAAATTCATCTATAAAAATTATTACAGGTGAATGATGTTTTGCAATATTAAATAGTGATCTAATTTTTTGTGGTCCTACTGCCATAACAGCACTTTCAAAATCAGCACCTTTAGTTGCAATAAAATTCATATTAGCTTCACCAGCTAATGCTCTAGCAAATAATGTTTTACCATTACCAGGTTCACCTTCTAAGATAATTCCTTTTGGTTGTTTAATACCTTCCTTAGCATATTTATCTTTATGCTTCATGATATCTATTACTTGCATCATTTCTTCTTTAAGATCATCCATTCCAACTACATCAGTAAATTTTGTTTTTTCTTTTCTAATAACTTTGAATAAGCTTTTACCTGATAGTCTTCTATAGATAATATAAATTGCTACTAAAAATAAAATTATAAAAAACACATCAAATGCATCATAAAAAATATCAACAAATGATTTTTCATTTGTAACAGATATATCTTTAAGTAATAATTCTTCTTTTAAAGAATCGCTATTTGGATTATCTGTTTTATATTTTTTATCATCATTTATTTTATTAAAATAGATTTCATTTTCTGTTAATGTTACACTTTCAATATTATTTTCTTCTATCATATTTTTAAAATCAATATATGATATTACTTCACTAGTATCTCTTGTAAAAAATAAAAGAGAACCTATAAGTAAAATTAATAATATTAATGTAAGAATTATTTTTCCCTTTTTCATTTTGTATACCTTTCTAGTAATTATTTTTATGAATCATTTATCATAAATTATTTTTTATAAATTATTTTTCATTTGCAATAACTATTACTAAATCATCTGGAGCAATTTTTAATATTTTTCTCTTTGATGGATTTAATACTACCTTATCAATATCGCCACCATTTTTACCTCTATATCCTATTGGTATCTTATGAGCTTTGCTTGATATGATTTTAGTTATTTCATAGAAGTTAAATTCTTGTTCTTCCTCATCATCAAAATTAATATAATGTTTAAATGGTTCTAAATAAATTTCAGCTCCTTCAACATCTAATATATCTTCAAATATATCATATAATAACTCATCTTTTGCAATTTGTGTTAACATGTTAGATACAATTTTATCACTAACAATAAAGTCATCAACAGTTTCAGTTTGAGCCATGTTTTGGTTATGAGTTTTTCTCATTTCAGTAGTTACATTTATTCCTTCACCGCTAATTCTATGACGAATATTCATAAGTAAGAATAATGTTTTTTCATCAGCATCATTAGCACTTACTGTTTCATCTGCAAGAATTAATATATGATCTAATTTATCTTCTAGGAATGCATGTGATCTTTCCATTAAAACATCAAATGAACCGATGCTATATATATCAGTAAGTTTTAGCATTATTTCCATGTTACATCTAATATCTTCAGGAGCTTTTTCTTTATCAGTCTCTCTATTTTGGAATACTATATATCCTTCTAATATTTTTCTAACATCATCATAATACTCAACACCATTTGCTTCTTTAACATTTTTGCTCATAACATTAAACTTAGTGTTATGAAGATCTATATCATACTTTTCCATATCAATAGATCCTATTGCTGTCATAAGTTGTTCATAGCTACATGCAAGAACTACTTTTGAACCATGCTCAAGATACTTATTTGCTTCAGCAAGTATTTGAGGTAAGTTTGAGTTAGCGCCAAATATCATAATGTGGTCTTTATCATAAGTAATTTTTTCAGTTTGTAAATTATAATTTTTAACATTAATATTTGGTTCATCAACTATATAAGAATCATTTTGTTGTTGTTCAACAATGATTAATTTATCACTCTTTAATATTTGTGTATCAAAAGGTGGATTAATAAATGTATCTTTCTTTCTCTTATAACCAATTACTGCACCACGTCTTACTCTATTTAACATATCACCGAATGTAATAACAGTATCTAGTTTCTCTCCTTTTTCATTTACGAATAATTTTTCATAATCACGTGGACGTTCAATATAAATTTCACTACCATTAAACGAGAATATACTATCAAATGCTGTAGATACTCCAGGATGTAAACAAGAACGAGCTGTAATTTTTGATATTTGATCTGAGAAATAGAAAATATATTTTTTCCATTCACCAACATTTTCTCTTCTAAACAATTCAGCATTTTCTTTTTTCATAGCACATGCAACAATATAAGGATCTTTATATGTTCTTGGTTTTTCTTTTGATATGCTATTTAAAACAAGTAATGCTTTCATTGTAAATAAATCATCAAATTTATTAATAATAATTGATCTAGCATTTCTTACATTACAATTTAGTAAAACTAATTTATCAATGTATTCAACACTTCTACAAACTATAGTTGTAGATTTAATTATTTTTTTCATTTTCTTTTTATAAGCATCAGCATTTTCATAAGAAGCATCTTCTACTTCTTCCATAAATTGAGTTGAAAGATAATTTCTAATTTCATCTTCCATCTTTAATTTATCATCTTCACCAACAACTACAATAGTATGTTTTTTATTTGATCCTTCAAATGAGAACATAAGTTGTCCAATGATGTGTGATACTCTTTCGTTATATCCTAAAATTAAAAAATGTTTATTAGCAAGAATTCTAGATTGACCTTTTCTTAGTCCTTCAACTTTATCAGATATTGCTTGAGAAATAATACCTATTAAAATTGCAGTAAAGAAAATACCAAAAAGTGTTGCAAGAAGCATTGGAATAATATAACCAAAGTCATTATATTCAAAACCAGATACAACACCAGGGTCTAGCATGTTAGTAAAGCTATCCCAAATTGCTTTGTATAAACTATCTTCTTCTGAAAAACAAAAAGCAAAAGTTCCAAGTAAAACTGTAACTAGTATAACAACTATAAATAGTGCCATACCAAGAGCAGATATTCCCCTTGCCATTATGTTATCAAATTTATATTTAACTCTAGCGCAAAAATTATTTTTTTCTTTTTTTACTTTAACTTTCACTACCAACCTCACATATATTTATTAACTAAATATTATCCAATTTCAATACTAATTTTAGCACTAATTTTCTAAATTTCAATGATAAAAAGATTATAATATTATATTGAAAATAAAGGAGTCTTATGATATTATTTCATAAAGAAAAAATTTGTATTTATTAAAATATATTATTTTATGGAGGAATCAATATGAGAGTATCATTCCCAATTAAAATTGGAACAATGATGATTACACAGGAAGGTGGAGTCACAAGAAAAGACAGAGTTGAAGGTTATTTCGTTTCAAAAGACGGAATATTTGTTATCTTAACACTTGATGCAAATTTAAATTGTGCAAGAACCTCAAGGCCAATTCCGCTGGATGAATTCAAAGCAAAATGGGCTAAGGCAAAAGATTAATTAAATAATAAATTAATCTGCATAGTAAAATTAAAAATTTAATAAAGAAAAATAAAAATGAGCTTCATATTTGAAGCTCATTTTTATTTTAAGAAATTATCAAATTAAAAAGATAATCAATATCTTCCCAAGTAGAAACTCTAACAAGTTTTTCTTTATCTAGTTTTTCATCAGGCATATTTTTATTATGCCATGCAGTATATAATACTTTGAGTCTTGCATTTACCAAATTAGTTGTTCTATCATCAATTTTTATATCAGTTTTAACGATAGATTTATCACCTGTGAAAATAAAATTACGAGGAGTAATAACAGAACTTTCTAACATAAAATTATATTTATTCATTAAGTTAGCACCAGCTGCCCAAACTGCTTCTTTCCAAATGTAATCTGTGCACATATAAAATTCAAAACGATCCGAATATTTTTTGAGCACTTCATTACATCCATCAAAAATTTTTGCTCCATCATATAAATTCACTTTATCAAAGTTAGCAAAAAATTCTTTCTTACGATCACCAAGAACAACATCCTGAACATAAAAACTATTTACATCATCAAGATCAATATCATGACCAAGAAACTTTTCCATAGCTTCAATGTATAATGGATCAACCATAACGCTATCCATGTCAATCATAACAGTAATTTTTTTATCACCTGATAATTTTGCTTTTGATAATTTCTTTTTGAAAGTTAAAATAGATTCGTAATTAAAATACATAAAATCACTCTCCATTAGTATGATTACAATCACAAAAGTTACATGGTGATTCTATCATAAGTTATATATGAAGGCAATAAAATTGCAAAGAAAAAAAGGAGGTTTAAACCCCCTTTCTTACCTCGTTCTTTGCGAAGTCGATAACTAACTTTCGGTTATTTGCAAAGTTAGCAAGATTTCTCAAATCTCCGAGTTCGAATCCTTCGGAATCGAACACCTTACCTTCGACTACTTTGAACTTTGCCTTGCCCGATACGACAATGTCATTTTCGAACTTCTGACGAGCTGAAAGCTCGTCAAACCAAACGCTGTTGAAGGTCCCTTTTACACCAACAAGCTGAACATCTGTAGTCCAGTTTTTAACCTTTACACTAGCGACGCGGTAGGCTCCGCCTACCTTTAAACATGATGGATCATCATATGATGCTGCAAAACTTTCTGTGCCTCCATTGTATCTTACAATATCCCCATTTTTCATATAATATACCTCTCTGCTCTGTGGTACAAACAATAACTTCAAGTATTATTTTACCATATTTTGACATTTTTTTCAATACTTTTAGTCGATTTTTTTACTTTTTTAAGGCATAAAAAAAGTTGGAACAAGAAGTAAATTCTTGTTCCAACCATAGGTTTTAGTTAATATTTTTCATCAAAATCACTTTCAGGATATGAATCTGTTTTCATGAATAATGTTAAAATAAGAAAGAACATCAATCCAACCAAGCCTGCCGCAAGAACATAATAAATTGGCTCTTCTTTTGTTTCCTCGTAATGTGTATAATTTGGTGTAAATACAACATCTTCAGCCTGACCAATTATCTTGGTGCTACTTGTATTATCACTAATTGTCACATTATTACTTGTATATGATGTGCTCTTTGGTTCTTCACTGATAACTATAGGAATAAATTGATTAGCATCACTACTTGTATTGCTATCTTCTAAAACTCTATATGAGATACTAGGTTTAACATCATCGCTTTCAATCGTACTTGAAGTAAAACTTGATGATTTAGGAATCTCTATTTCAGTTTTAGTATCAGGAAGTTTAAAGCTGCTATCCTTAAAATCGCTTTGGTTTCTATCTGCCGGATTCATATCATCACCTCTATAAATAGGTTTAGATTCCGTGAATCTCTTCCAAGTTGCTTTAAGAGTCATATCACTTGTCACTTTTATCTTAGTAACTTTCTTGCCGCCTGCTTCCCATCCATCAAAAATATAGCCATCTTTTGTAAATTCACAATCTATAAATTCAAATTCTTTGCCAGCCTTAACAGTCATGTCATCCATCTTTCCTTTTCCGCCATTAGCATCAAAAGAAATAATAAATTCCGTTTTAGCTTTCATATGAATTTTAAAAGTTACATTACTATCTCCTGCTATAAATGAAAAGTTTAAAGAATCAACATCTACATTTTTCATTATTCCGTTTGCATCTGACTCTATCCTAAAATCAGTATACTTTGTAGAATCAAAATTATCTTTAAAGGATACATTAATTTTTTCACCTTTAATTACATTATTAATATCTACAATTTTTCCATTGCTGTACTTAAAAATAATATCAAAGTTTTTGTCATCGCAATCATTTTTATCAACAATGATTTTTGTATTATTTTGCATTTCAAAAACTGCAACAAAACTACAATCATTATTAATAACAAAACTATCACCTGCATTATAAATAACGCCGTTATAATTCCATCCAACAAATTTATAACCTGCTAAAGCATTATTGCATTTTGGAAGCACTATACTATCCCCTTTGAAAGTTTCAATTGGATTAATTAGAGTAGTGTTACCATTAACATCAAATGTTGCTTTAACATCTAAGGCAGGAATATTTTTTTCTTCCCATCTAGTATCTATAACTAAGTTAGATTCTATTGGACCATAAGTAGAGTTTAATGAATAATTATCTCCATTTATGCTGTAACCAATAAGATTATAATTTGTTTTTTCAAAGCTATAATTTGATAAAACTAAATTACTTCTAAATGGAACATCAAAAGAAATTTGATCTTTCTCGTTCTTATATAAAACTGGTGAAGTACAAATTGCATCATTAAAATTAAAAGTTACTTTAACCTTATCTGGGTAGTCCATGTGACCACGAACTGTTACGACTTCTGTTCCAGTAAACTTAAAATCGAATGTATCTCTATTAAAAATATCTCCAAATTTCTTTTCACTATTTTCAAATAAGATTTCATCGACTACAAAATAAGGATCAGATTCTGCACTCTTATGAATGTGCAATGTATAATCTTTCCCCGTAATAAGTTTATCCTGATCACAAACAATTCCGCCATCTGTAATAAATAATTTGTAATTACATTCAGGTTCTACATTTACTGTAATACCTTTTTGTGCAGCAGCGAATGCGTTAAATGATAACGAACTAAATGCCGTCAATAAAGTTAAAAAAGTTATAATAATACATCTAGTAATTTTATTCATTAAGCTTCCTCCTTAAAAAGGTGCCCAAACATTGTTCCATATATAATTGTTTCTCTGATAAAAAAATATTAACCTATAATCTCTTTGACACGCTTAAAATAAGCGTTAAATACATAAAGAGTAAATCTTACCGGTGATTATATCACAAAGTCCGCCCTAATTTCAATACATTTTTTTATTTATCAAAAGAAAAATTTGCATTATAAATTCATTACCTTCTGAATCTAGACTATTCTTGACATTATTTAGTTCTGGTTTTAGAATATTGTTAATACCAGTGGACTATTCGCTTCGTGCGATATACCACTGGTATTTTTATTTATTTCATTTATTTCGTAAAAATGTTTTTTACCATTTTTTTATTTTTATAAAGAAAAATTTGCATAAAAACTTGCTAATAAAAATCAAGAGATATTTTAAAAATTTAAATTATTTTTTGATTTTTATTTTTTTGCATGCAAATAAAACATTCCCAAAATGTTATTTTTTAATAATTATATAACCTTTTCATTGTTCCATAATACATTCT
>JAKSVV010000028.1 GCA_024407775.1 Clostridia bacterium | reverse complement strand
ATATTAGGGTTTAATTATGAATAGTTTTGTAAAGAAATTATCAGATAGATTAATAAATTTTAATAAGATAAATAAAAAAGCAGCAGTAACTTTACTAGCTGCTATTTTTGGTGTAATGATTTTTTCTTTCACATTATCATATGCAGAAACTAATTATGAAATGCCTAATTTTATAAGAGTATATTTAACAAGTTATTGTGCAAATCAAAGTCAAACAGTTATAAAAAATAATGATATAAAACTTGGATACTTTGATTATGATGATGGATCATTTAAATCATTACAAGAATTTTCATCAAGCAATGGTTATGCATTTATGTATAATGATTCACAAAGATATGTATCAAGTAATGTTTATGAAGACTATGAAGAAGTACTTGAAATAGTAAAAGATTCAGATGATTATATTCCATTACTTCTTGGCGATGGTAAGTATAAAATTTTAACTAAACCAAATAGAGAAAGTGATGAAATATGTGATAGCATTTTTAATGATTTGACATGTATAGTTATGGTTGGTGAGAAAAAAGAACTTGCAATGTTTGATGACACTGAACCAGTTGTAATGCCACAAGATGAAGATGAGTTCATAGTTTTAAGAAGTGCAAATGGAACAGAAAGAACATATCGTGGTGGTATGGAATTTGTTGTAGATTCATATGGAGTAAGCGCAATCAACTATGTTGATTTTGAAGAATATTTATATGGCGTAGTAACTTGTGAAATGCCAAAAGCATGGAACTTTGAAGCAATAAAAGCACAAGCTCTAACAGCAAGAACATATGCTTTAAAAAGAGTATTAACATATCAAGATAGAGATAGTAAAAATTTTAGATCATATGATTTAGTAGATACAACAAGTGATCAAGTTTATAAAGGTGTAACAGGTGAAAGTGATAACTCAATAAAAGCAACTCAAAAAACAACAGGTGAAGTTATCATTTATGTTGGTAATGATAAAGATTATAAAAATAAATTAATAGATGCATTCTTCTCATCATGTCATGGTGGAGTAAGTGCTAATAGTGAAGATGTTTGGACAGCAGCTCTTCCATATTGTAGAAGCATCGTTGATAAATATGAAAAACCAAATGCATATACAAATTGGGAAATAACATTTACATTAAGTGACTTACAAACTGTTATGAATAGAATCGGTGCAGGCATCGGAACAGTAACAGGCTGTACAGTAACAACATGCTCTGATTCTGAAAGAGTATATAGTTTTAATGTAGTAGGAACAAAAGGAACTTATAAAGTATCTAAAGATTCAGTAAGAAGTTTCTTCAATAAACATAATGAATTTAAAGGAACATGTTATTCAAATAATTTTGAATTATTCTCTGGAGAAAGTCCAGAATTTGAAGAAGTAGTAACAAATAATAAAATAAATGTTCTAGGAACAATGAGTAATAAACCATCTGAACTAGAAACAAAATCATTATTTATGTTTAATAGTGGTAATAAAGGAAATGAAAAAATCACAAAGGCTATTAATGTAATAAATGGTGATAATGAAATAACAAAATTAGAAATTGAAACAACAACAAAAGTTGAAAAAGAAGATACAAAAATGAAAAAAGGAACTTATAAAATTATAGGATCAGGTTATGGTCATGGAGTAGGTATGAGCCAATATGGTGCACGTGACATGGCGGACGCTGGATTTGATTATGATGAAATCATAAAATATTACTACCAAGATGTCGATATAATAACTATAGAATAAAGATTTTATAAGGTTTTATAGGTTATAAAATATTTAAAAAATATATAAAATTTTAAGTAAAAAAATTAACTTAAAAAAGATGTAAAAAAAGATAAAATAATTCAAAAAAGTTATTGCAATTACATTCTTGATTGCTATAATAAAATAAATTATAGAAAGGAGACTTTTATGCTAACTAGTAGTAACAATATGGATATCATGGCAAAAGCTCTTGATGCCTACACATTACGTAATAATACAATAGCTAGTAATATTGCAAATGCTGATACACCTGGTTATAAAAGAAAAGAAGTAGAATTCGAATCTGTACTTGATAAAGCAATGCAAGAAGCAAAAACAGGTAGCACTATGATAGCTAATCGTGATATTAAAGGTAGAATAGCAAATCAAGCTAGAGTAAAATCAAATGAGTCACCACTTGATAGTATAAAAGCAACTGTATTTGAACAAGATACTGCAGACATGTATCGTATTGACGGAAATAATGTTGATATAGATAATGAAATGACTGAACTTGTAAAAAACCAATTAAGATATTCAACAGTACTTTCTCAAATTAATAAACAATTCCAAGCTATGAGAACAGCTATGGGTAAATAAAAAATAAAAATTAAAAAAAATAAATTTAAAATTTTATAAATAAAATTTAATAACAAGGATGAAAAATTATATAAGCTAGGGATGAGCATATGGAGGATGTTATGTCGTTTTTTGGTTCAATGGATATCTCAGCATCTGGACTTGCTGCGAATAGAACAAGAATGGACTTAATTTCACAAAATATAGCTAACGCAGAAACAAATGGCTATAAAAGAAAATCTCTTATAGTTGAAGAAAAGCTAACAAGTGAAAAAGATTTTAGAAAAATTTTAAACAGTAAATTAAAAGGTACAAATACAATTAACAATGAATTTGCAACAGGAGCAGGAGTAGAAGTTACAAAGATCTTTGAAGATGGTGAAGGAATGTTAACAGTTTATGATCCTAACGATCCTAATGCAGATGAAAATGGATATGTTACAAAATCAAATGTAAACATAGTTGAAGAAATGGTAAACATGATAAGTGCATCGCGTTCATACGAAGCAAACGCAACAGCACTTGATGCTAATAAGCAAATGGCTCAAAAAGCATTAGAAATCGGAAATTAATTTTAAAGTGAGAAATAAATTCTAGTGATAATTGTGGTAAGAAATTATCTCTTAGAGGTATAATTAAGGTTAAATTTTTAAGGTAAGTAAAGCAATATGTTTTGGTGATTGCGGTTTTTGGTATATTAAGTTTTTGGAGGGGTAATAATGATTAATACTATGATGGGTAACATGAGTATTAATAACATATATAATGCTAATGTTAATAAAGTGCTTGATAAAATAGGTAATAAGGATAGCGAAGCTAGTGCTGCAGATTTATTCAGAAGCGCATTCGAAGAAGCAGCAAATGCTTTACGTGATGTAGATAATCTTCAAAAGACTAGTGACGATGCTACTATGAAATTCATAACAGGAGAAGATGATAACATTCATAATGTATTACTTGCACAAGAAAAAGCACTAATCGCTTTACAATTTACTTCAGAAGTAACCAACAAAGCTCTAGAAGCTTATAATGAAATTATGAGAATGTCAATTTAGTGGAGGATAATTTGGAAGCGTTAAATAATTTATGGAATAACATTAAAGAAAAGTGGAATAATTTAAGCAAAGAAAATAAACGACTAGTTATTATCTTAGGCGCAGTAGCTTTAATTATAATAACAGTTTCTTTATTTTTAATATTTAGAACAAATTATACTCAACTATTTGCTGAAGAAGTAGATGGAGAAACATTAAACGGAGTATGTGAAGTTCTAGATAGTAATGGCTATAAATATAAACTTAATATGACTGGAGATAATATCTTAGTCGATGAAAAAATAAAAAGTAAAGCTAAGATTGCAATTGCGGGAAGTGATCTTCCAAGTTCAAAATATACTTGGAAAGATGCAATTGATCAAAACACATTAGGATTAACAGATACAGAAAAGAAAAATATATATAAGTTAGCTGCAGAAGATACACTTGCAAGTGACCTTGAATCTATCGATGGAGTTAAAAGCGCAAAAGTAACTTTAACATTACCTAACGATGATGTCTTTGCAATAAAAAATACAAAAGCATCACAAGCAGCTGTAGTTTTAAATTTAACAAGATCATTAAGTCAACAACAAATAAAAGGAATTGCAACACACGTAAAATTATCTGTTGAAGGATTACTTGATGATAACATTTCTATTATTGATAGTAATGCAAATGTACTTTATCCATTCTTTGATTCATCAACAGGTGTAGGAATGACAAGTACATATGATCAAATTAGAGAATCAAGAAAAGAATCAGTAGCAAAAGGTGTAAGAGAATTATTAGATCCATTATATGATAGTGTAATGGTAACAGTAAACTTACAAATGAACTTTGATAAATATCAAGAAACTTATGAAGAAGTATCATCACCACTTGGTGAAGATGCAAAAGTAGGTTTAATATCAGAACAACACGTAGCAAATGAAGAAGGATCACAAACAGCAAATGGTGGTGAACCTGGTTACGGATCAAATGATGAAGATATATCATATCAATTACAAGATACAGGTTCTAATTCAGAATCAAAATCAAATGCAACTGATACAATATATCAATTAAATAAGAGAGTAAGCCAAACTGAAAAAGAAGTTGGTCAAGTAGATTTAAATGGATCAAGCTTATCAATTATCGTATATCAAACAAAAGAATATGATTATGATACATTAAATAAAGCAAAAACATTTAAAGATATTTCATGGAAAGAATATAAGGATAAAATAAAAGCTGAATCAAATCAACTAGAAATACCAGAAGCACTTGTTGAATCAATTAAAACAGCAACAGGTATTGAAGATATAACAATGAATGGATATGTAAAACCAAAATTTGTTGATCCATCAGTTGAAGGATTATCAGTATGGTTAAATGTAATACCAATTATAATCTTACTAGGTATCATTGGAGTAGTTGCATTCATCCTTATCAAGAAAACATCAGAAGTTAAAGTTGTTGAAACAGAACCAGAATTATCTGTTGAAAAATTACTTTCTTCTACACAAGAAAAAGAAAACGACTTACCAGAAATCCAAGAATACGTTTCAGACTCATTCAAGCGTATTAGCGAATTCGTTGATGACAAGCCAGAACTTGTTGCTCAATTATTACGTAACTGGATTAATGAAGACTAAGTTATATATAAATTTAAAAATAATTCTTAATGCTATAACAAAAAATATTTATAAAAATATTTGTTATAGCATTTAAGAAATTTAATAAAAAATTAGGTATAAAAATTAGAAAAGAAATATATTAGGAGGAAAGGTAATGCGTCAAGGACTTACAGGTAAAGCAAAGGTAGCTATGTTACTTATCGCTTTAGGTAGAGAAAAATCTACTAAAGTTTTTAAGCATTTAAAAGAAGAAGAAATTGAAGAATTAACTCTTGAAATTGCAAGTATAAGTTCTGTAACACCTGAAGAAAAAGAAGAAATCTTAAGTGAATTCTATAACCTATGTCTTGCACAAGACTATATCGCCGAAGGTGGTATTAACTATGCTCAAAGCTTACTTGAAGAAGCTATGGGTTCAGATAAAGCTAATGACTTAATTAGTAAACTTACTATGAGTTTACAAGTTAAACCTTTCGAATTTGCAAGAAAAGCTGACTCAGCACAACTTATAAACTTCATACAAGATGAACACCCACAAACAATTGCACTTGTATTATCTTATTTAAGACCACAACAAGCAGCACAATTATTATCAGCTCTTCCAAAAGGAAAACAAACTGAAGTTGCAAAAAGAATAGCTCAAATGGATAGAACAAGCCCAGATATTATTCGTGAAGTTGAAAAAGTATTAGAATCAAAAGTATCTACAATGATGAACCAAGATTACGCATCAGTTGGTGGTGTAGACTCTATCGTAGAAATCTTAAATGCTGTTGATAGAGGAACTGAAAAGAACATCCTTGAAACTCTTGAAGTTGAAGATGTTAATCTTGCTGATGAAATCAGAAATAAAATGTTCGTATTTGAAGACATTGTTAAGCTTGATAATAGATCTATTCAACGTATCTTACGTGACGTTGATAACTCAACTCTTGCAGTTGCTCTTAAAGGATCTAGTGAACAAGTTAAAGAAATTGTTCTTTCTAACGTATCTAAACGTCTTGCTGAAATGGTTGTTGAAGAAATTCAATTTATGGGTCCAGTTAGATTACGTGACGTTGAAGAAGCACAACAAAAGATTGTTGCTGTTATCAGAAAACTTGAAGATGCTAAAGAAATCGTTCTTTCTCGTGGCGGCGGAGACGAAGTAGTTGTCTAGTATAATCAAATACAGTAACTTATGTTATGAGAACCAAGATCCAATTGTAGTAACATGTGATACTGCAAAAGAAATATATAAAGCTAACGAAAAAGAATTAAAAGAAAAACATAACATGGAATTAAGAAGTGAAGAACAAATCCTTCTTGATAAATTAGATAAATTAGAAAAAGAAATAGATGAAGCAGAAGCTAAATATCAAACTATCATCCAAGATACATCTAAACAAATTTTAGATGCAAATAAAAAAGTTGATAAGTTACTTGAAGATGCCAAAGTCGAAGGAATTCGTCGTGGTATGCAAGAAGGTAAGAATAGACAACAAAAAGAGATGGAAGAATATAAAGCTAAATGTGATCAAGAAATAAATAATAAAGTTTTAGAATTAGAACAAGATAAAAAAGAATTCTTAAAAAATGCTAAAGATACAATTACTGATATAGTAAAAGATTCCTTTGAAAAAATGTTTAACGTTGAAGTAAAAGAATCAAGTAAGGTATTAAACACATTAGTCTTAAGAGGACTAAGAGAACTTACAGATGAAAAAGAAGTAAGAGTAATATTTAGTGAAGAAGATTATCAAAACTTTAATAAAGAATTATTCTTAAATGAAATTAAAGGTCAATATGATGATAAAGTTTTATCATTCTCATTTGACAAATCATTAGGAAATGGATCTTGTTTAGTTGAAACATCTCTAGGATTTATAGATTCATCAGTTAATAACCTAGCAGAAAGTGTTAGCTTATTAATTTCATCTAGTATAAATTAATTTATAAATATTGAATATTAAAAAAATTATATTAAAATATATGTATTAATCTTATATATTGCAAAATTTACATTTGGATATATAATGATTAATACATATTTTTTTGTGAGGATAAAAATGCAAGATAACGATTTACAAAAAGGTACTCGTAAAGTAAAATTATCTGAATTAGAAAAAGAAAATGATAATAAAAAAGTTACTGAATTAAAATCAAATTCAAATTCTAATTCACAAAATAAAAAACAAGCACCAAAAGAAAAAGATATTAATAATAAAGAACTTAATAAAGATAAAAAAGTAAATGATATTAGTGATAGTAAGTCATCTAAAAAAGTTGTACCATTATCTGAAGTTGCAAAACAAAATCAAGACAAAATAAATAAAACAGTAAAAGCATCTTCAACTAAAACATCAAGTGATAACAAAAAAGATAATAAAGATAATGATAACGATGGTGATGAAAAATCACAAAGTAAAAAAGTAAAATTAGATGATTTATTAAAAGAGACAAAAGAAAAAGAAACTAAAAAGAAAAAAGAAGAAGATGTCATAGTATCATTTAATGATAAAAAACAAGAAGCTAAAAATAATATTAAAAAGAATAAAGCTATAAACGAAAAAGATAAAGAAAAAGCAAATCGTAATTTAAAAGAAATATCCGGCAAAAAAGATGATGATAATGAATCAAAAACAAAATCATCCAAAGAACATATAATAGATGAAACTAAAAAATCTAAAAAGCATGAAGTAGAACCTGAAATAAATTTAGATCCATTAGGAGTAAAAAGAAAAAAAGATTTATCACCTATATTTGATAAGATAAAAGAAATAGGTATAACAGTTTTACTATTTATAGTTGGTATATTAATAATAATGGTTTTACCAATATTTAATGTATCACCTGATAATGTAAATATAACTGGACTAGATCTTATAGATAGAAACGAAGTATTAGATGTTATAAATTATAATAAGTATAATAATTTATTTTATCTATTACTAAATAATCCAAAAGAAAAAATTATAGAAAATATTCCTATGGTTAATGATTGTGAAGTAAAATTTGAACTTCCTAATTCATTAAATATAAGAATAACAGAAATAAGACTTGCTGGATATATTCCATATCTTGAAGAATATATTTATATAGATAGTTATGGAAAAGTAGTATCAAGTGAAGTTGAAAAAATTGATGGCATCCCACTTATTGAAGGATTAAACTTTACAAGTTTTAAAGTTGGAAACATCCTTAAAGTATCAAACCAAGATGCTTTAAAAATAATTATAGAAATTACTAACGTATTAAATAAATATAATTTATCAAACTTAATCGACTCAATTGATGTTACAAGTTTAGATAACTTAAAATTATATGTAGGAAATATAGAAGTAATTCTAGGAGAAATTGAAGATTATGACCAAAAGATAAGAATGGCAATGGAAGCAATAAATAATCTATCGCCAGAAGCTAGAGGTATATTAAATGTATCTAGCTCATCAGGTAAGATTTATTTCATGCCATACTCATAAATATAAATATAATATAAGAACAAAATATGACTATGAAAAGGTAAAGAAAAAAATAATAAAAATAATAGTAAAAAATAATATTACTATATAATAGGAAGGAAACTTTAAAATTTATCTAAAAACATATGAAATTTATTGTATATAATATAGGTAGAAAACATATGTAAATTATTACCATAAATTCCATATAAAGTAGATAAATACAAAGTTTTTTGAATTTTTTTATTTTTTTCTTGCATTATCATTTAAACTTTGATATTATTACGTCAAAATAAATGACAAACTAAACATTTTAGAGAAATAATAGGTATAATAAGAAGGAGGAATTTAAAATGTTTGAATTAGACTCTAATGTAACAGGAGCAGCTAAACTATACGTAGTTGGTTGCGGTGGTTGTGGTAATAATGCACTTAACAGAATGATTGCTAGCGGAATGCAAGGTGTAACATTTGTAGCTGTAAATACAGATGCTCAAGCTTTAGCTGGATCTAAAGCTGATAAAGTAATCCAAATAGGTGAAAAATTAACAAGAGGACTTGGAGCAGGAGGACAACCTGAAATCGGTAAAAAATCAGCTGAAGAATCAGTAGAAGAAATTTCTAATGCTATCAAAGACGCTGATATGGTATTTATTACAGCCGGAATGGGTGGTGGAACTGGAACAGGTTCAGCATCAATCATTGCTAAAGTAGCCAAAGCAATGGATATTTTAACAGTTGGTGTAGTAACAAAACCATTCTCATTCGAAGGAAAACAAAGAGCACACAATGCTGAAATCGGTATTGAAGAATTAAAGAAAGAAGTTGATACATTATTAGTAATTCCTAATGATAAATTACTTTCTTTAGTAGATAAGAAAACAACAATGAAAGAAGCATTCCAATTAGCTGACGAAGTATTAAGACAAGGTGTACAAGGAATTTCAGATTTAATCTACTTCCCTGGAGAAATCAACCTAGACTTCGCCGATGTAAAAACAATTATGAAAAACAAAGGTGTAGCTCACTTAGGAGTTGGTGCTGCAACAGGAGAAAACAGAGCAGAAAAAGCAGCAAACACAGCTATCGAAAGCCCATTATTAGATACAGGTATCGATGGAGCAACACATATCTTAATAAATATTACTGGTGGAACAAACCTTGGATTATTAGAAGCAAACGAAGCTACAGAATTAATTAGAGCTGCAGCTCACCCAGATGCTGAAATCATCTTTGGTATGACAATAAATGAAAACATCGAAGATGAAATTATTGTTACAGTTATTGCTACAGGATTCGATAAAAAACAAGATACATCATCAATTTTTGGTGGTGGATCAGGTATTGGACTAGGATCATTTGGAGCAAACAACGATAAAGAAGTTAGTATGTCATCAATTCAAACACCAACATTCGTAGAAGGTATCCCAATGGATAAAAAACCAGCTATGAATATGACAAGCATGCCTTCTTATCAACCAGAAATTGATATAGATATTCCAGTATTTTTACAAGGATCAAAAAAGAAATAATAAATAAGTCAAATTGGAAAATAAATATATAGTACCTTACTTTGTAAGGTACTTTTTTAATGCATAAAGCTATATTTTATGTAAGAAAATTATTGACAATATTTACCATTTTATGGTATAATTTTAATGTAACTTATTAATTTTCATAGACAAAAATATTCGAGGTAACTAATTATGAAAAGAAATAACTGCAGCAAAGGTGCTGTACTTAAGAGAATTATTATATTCATATTGCTAGGAGCAATTATATCCGTATTGGGCGTAAATTACGTACATGCAGAAGGAGAAAACGATCAGACTTTTACAAGTTTTGAAGAATTATCAACTAATGATCAGATTAGATCAGAAAATATATCATTCAATGATGTAACAGATACTAATCGTAAGATTAGTAAAGATAGTGAATCATTCTTTGGTGAAGCTAAAGAAGTATCAACTCATGAACCATTTTCAAGTGGAATATATCCAGTTAAACCTGAGATAGAAGCTATTCCAGCTGAAGATGAACATAAGATGATATCATTAGTATTAGATACTAAAGAAACAAAGAAAACAGTAAAAGAAAGCCCTATTCCAAAGGTACTCAAGAATACTTATGATATGCCAACAGTTGATGACTATAAGGGTACTTCAGAAGATATAAGAGACCGAATAGCTGGAACAGACATCTGGAATGATATGATTTATGAAATATCAATGGATGAAGGCGTAGATCCTGTACTTGTAAAGGTAATTATGGCTTATGAATCACGCGGTGATATGTATGCAGTAAATTCAAAAAACAAGAATAAAACCACTGATTATGGTTTAATGATGGTTAATGATTCTTGGGGTGATGAGTATGATTATGATAAGATGCTCGAAGATCCAGAATATGCATTACAATCTGGTATAAACGTTTTAAAGTTTAAATCAGATTATTGCAAACAGTTTGGTAAGAAAGCCACAATATTTAATGTATGCTGGTTCTATAATGGATACAGCAAGCAAGGCAAAGCTTACGCAAAGAACGTATCAAAGATCTACAAAGACTTAAAAGGTCTTGATACAACAAACTTAATGTTTGAAATAAATAATTAATATAAGAAGGGCACAAGTTTAGTGCTCTTTTTATTTTGTATAAATTATTGAAAAAATTACCAATTTATGGTATAATGCACTTAAACATTTGTTGCATTGCAAAACAAATAAATGCATTAATAATAGATTAGTTAAGGGATTAAAGGAGACATACATGAAGAAACTAGTTATATTATTTACACTTATGGCGTCATTGACGCTCACAGCGTGCAGTAAGAATGATTTACTCAAAGAAGAATCTAGAGTTGTAGTAACAGCTGATGATGAAGTCGTAGACTTTAATAAGTATCAAGAAGAATTAAAAAGTGAAAATAAGATAGATATGACTAAAAGAGATTACAACGTATTTTCACCGGAAGAAGCTGAAATAGTAAAGATACTTGATAGCTTGCCTGAACCCTTGGATGTTATGATTGAAGGAAACTTCTATGGTAACACAGAAAGCATTGAATATACATTCAATGTTCCAGAAGAAATCGTAAGATTATCTAAGGAAAAGACAGCTAATAACGACTACAGATTCGAAATTGCTACAGTTTGTGAGACCATACTTGATGGAGATGCTAGTAATAAGGAAGAATCCAAGTTTACATTAACTTATCCAGATGGCGGGTTAAAAGTTAGACGAGCAACATTAATAAGTCTTGATAACGGAATGCATGAAGAATATACTAAACTAGCAAAAATCGATGGAGCAAATAAAATCGTATTTGATACTGATAAGCACTTCTTGAATACTCACGTTAAGTTCGTAGTACTCGATAAGTCAAATGGAGTCATTTATGAATCATTTTACACCGATAGAGTTGGCTATGGTTTAGGATATCCTAGGGAAGAAAAAGTAATACTTCCAGATGTAGAGGTTGAAGATTATAATGTAGAGTACTATTTAAGCACTACATATGATTTTTCATGCCCAAGTTACCATATCAAGCTTAATGCTAATGAAGACTTTAGAAACTTCACAAAAGCAACACGTGAGAAAGCATTCATACGAATCGATGTAGAAGACATTTATGGAGAATACAAGCAGGCAAATATGTATAGATTAGATTTCTATGCGCCTGGTGATTACATAAAGGTCATTCTTCCAGCATCTGATGAAAAAATGATAAGGGAAGACTACAATACACATGATGTAAACTTTAGACTCAGATATGAGATCTATGATATTGCACCATTTGTAGAAGAGCCTATTCAGACAACAGACTGGACTTATTTAAACATCAAAACAAATTAATAAAAGGAGCACCATTTGGTGCTCTTTTTACTTTAAAATAATCTTTATATAACCTATATATAATAGGTAGGAATTTTTCAACTAAGATCAAAAAATATAGATATAATTATATAAATAATGTATATTAAGATACAAATATTATATATAAACATACGTAAAGAAAAGTATTTATAAAATTGCTTAAAATAATAAATGTATATATGTAAAAATGTAACAAAAGATACAAATATCGTATTATAATTTTCTTGATAAAAAACTAGAGCTATGATATAATGGCGATAATAACAACTTGAACAAGGTTTATGTTTACTAAGGAGATGAATATTATGGATGTTTTTAAGAAAGGACAGCAAGTAGCCATCGATGTAGATTTTGATAACATTGAAGTTGGAAGTGATGTAATTTTTGGTGAAGTCACTGAAGTTACAGTTTTAGAAAAAAGAGTTGCAGGCACAATGATGCATGAAGTCTTAATTAAAGCAGTCACTGATGACGGAACGGTTTACGAAACTATAAAACGAGGCAACTTAATGCAGCCACACTATTTTGTAACATCATCAAGCTTCATATTTTTCGTTAACAATAGATTCACAGAATTAAAACAAGCATTAGATAAAGTTGTAGAACTTAATCAACTTTTTGATCAGCAAATGATCTTCAGAGCAGAAAATGGTTATGACTTTAAGGGCATAGAACCTGGCGTAACAAAGATGCTTGAAACAATGCTTGATTATTTTGATGAATGTGCTGCTAGAAATTTATATTTAAGGGATAAAATCTTTCCTAAATATTTTAGAAAGATACCTGGTTTTAGGATGCGTAGTGATGATACATAAGAGGATTTGCTTATGGACAAAAGAGAAAAAGAAATATTTTGGTACTGGGTTATTCATTTAATTTATTTTGTGATTATTAATATTGGCATATTATATTTGCTAATTAATGACCATCTTATTCTCGGTTTCATGGCGATAATTTTATCATTTAGATTTGTAAGAAATCTTGATGATGATGACGAAAGCGACATGGAAGAGATCTTTGAAAAAAGAAAAGCTATTAAAAAAGAAAAGAAAGAAGCAAGAAGAGAAAGAAGAAAAAATAAAAAGAAAATTAAATCAGAATAATCTATTATTAGAATTTAGGTTGGTGGGAAAAAATGAATCTATTAAGAGCATTAATCTTTGCATTTATTTTAGTTTGCTCATTGCTTGGAGCAGTCATATGTTTAACATCTGGCCATCCAATTTATGCTGTGCTATTATTGTTGGTTTCACTTCTTTTATATGAAGTACTTTCGTGCTCAGTTGATAATGGAGAAAGATTTCATTCAAGACGCAGAGACGGAAATGATAAGGGAAGTAAGAACAATAAGAGGAGATAACATATGGATGTTTTTTTCTTTATATTATTTTTAATGTTTGCTATTAGTTTATTCGGAACAGGTTTAATACTTCCGGGAATACTTATGCTAATTATAGCATGCAAGTTTTTACCTGATAGTAATAATAAGGATGACGAGAAATAGAAAAGGATAACTAAAATGTTTTGGAAAGTATTAGTTTTAATTTTGCTCATAATGCAGGTTATAGTGTACATTAGTCATGGCCACTTAATTCTTGCAGTTGTATTTGCGTTTATTACAATTAGCTGGATACAAAATATGAGCAGAAAAAAGAAGTGATTAAAAACAATTTCATAATGATAAAAAGAGGAACAAAATTAATTGTTCCTCTTTTTTGTTTGTTAAATAAAATAAATTAAAATTATTTTTTAAAGTAATAAATTAATATTAATAAATCATTTCATTTAACCTTATATATTTTTTTACTAATTGTTTTTTAATTCTCTAATATTTTTACCAAAGAATTTAAATATTTCATAACCTTCGATAAATCTAGATGAAATTCTTTCAGTATATTTTTCTCTTAGATCTGACATATCTAAATTTGTAGATATGATAGTAGGTCTATGACTATTTAATCTTGTGTTAATTATATTAAATAATTCTGATACAAATATTTGATTGTTAGCTTCAGTACCTAAATCATCAAGTATTAATAGATCGCAATCATATACATTTTTAACTGATATATCTAAATCATCATCATCGTTATTTTTATTATTAAATGCATTTTGCAAAATTAGTTTAGATAACTCACAAGATGAGTAGTATACAACTTGATAGCATCTATCTAATATATCTTTGGCAATTGAGTTACACATAAATGTTTTGCCAAGTCCAGGTGCTCCATAAAATAATAAATTAAATTTATCATTATAATTTTTATCAAGCATCTTACTAAAGTTGTTACAATAATCACGACATGCACCATAAATTATTTGAGCATTTTGATAAGATGATAGTGGCATGTTGTTTAGCTTTTCAGTTGGATAAAAATCTAAATTGAAAGTATCAAAATTTTCTTTTTTAAATTTATCTTTTAAATTAGAATTTTTATATGAATAATCTATAACGAATTTTTTAAGACAAGTACACATTTCACTGCCAACATAACCAGTGTCATTACATTTAGCGCATAATGGAGCACCGTTAAATGTTTCTTTAGTTAGTTTGTACTTAGATAAAACTTTATCGATTTCTCCAGATAAAAGAGCAATCTTTTTATCGTTAATAGTATCATCACCATCTTTAATGCTTAATTTAATTTTATTAAGTTTTAATTTTTTAAGTTCATATTCCATGTCCATTAGTTTAGGATTTTCACTATAGATTTTTTCTCTTTTAGCATTTAATTCTGCTTCATGAACTAGAATACTATCTTTATAATCAAGCATAATTTGATTATAATCTTGTTTACTGATATGCATAATTAATTCCTTTATATTTATTTATATTTCTAGCTCTATTATATAAAATTCTTTTTGAGATATCAATAAAATATCAGTGAAAATTTATATAAAATTCATATAAAAAATTAATATAATAGAACATATTTTTAAATTAAAAATCCCATAAGAAAAATTTAAAAATTAACTTATAGGATTTTATCCCAAATGGCCAAGAAGACTCCCACCTCTTAGGTGGTAGGATGAATTGGCCCTTTTTTATATAATCATATATCATATTTTTAAAAATACAACATTATACAATTAAGT
>JAKSVV010000027.1 GCA_024407775.1 Clostridia bacterium | reverse complement strand
TCATATCTTTTATTAGTTTCTTCTTCACTCTTATAACTTACTATATTTACATAAAAACTAAAACTAGCAATATAATCAGTATAATAATAATCTTCTGCATCTGCTTCTAGTGTAAAGACGCATCCTTCTTTATCTTCATCAGTTTCTATGACATATCTATATTTTAGATTTAAATTTTCACTTTCTAATTTCTTTTTAAATAAACACATAATTTATATATATATATAAATTATACTTATACTATACACTATTATTTTTAAATATCTATACTTATTATTATTGACAAATATTTCCAAATACTATATAATAGTACATGTAACTATTTGTTTTTGCTGCTATACATCAAATTTAAGCAGCACTCATAAAAAGGAGATTCATATATGAATTTAGCATTTAATAATTCAAATCAGGCTGATAACATTTTTGTTATTAAGGCAGTATCAGGCAACAAGGTATCATACGTGATTCCAAACATCCCAGCAATAAATAGTGAGAAGGCTCTTGAGAGATGCCGTAAGGAATTCGTAGATTGTGCACCAGTCAGATTTAAGATGGCTAACGGCAATGTTGTCGGGTATAATAGCGGTACCAAGAAGGTACTGGATTTCATTCAGTTTAAGAAGGTTCCAGAAGGTTGCCAGGTTATCCAGGGTCCAAATGAATTTGCTGAAGCAGTTTTTGCAATCTTCAAAGAGAAGTCTGATGACAAGTTTTTTAACCCTTTTAATTAGTGGTTAATTCATATTTTCCTATTTATTAAAAAATTTGAAGTTGGGAAAAGCACTACATATGTAGTGCTTTTTTCTTTGCTTCTTTCTTTGCTTTTATCATGTTTTATCCTGTTTTTTTATCCTCTATATTTTTCAATAAAATTATTGGAAATTATTTACATTTGGTTTATTTTATGCTATAATAATACATGTAACTATTTGTTTTTTGTAGTAAGAAATTTATACTCTAACTACACTTTTCTCTGAGGGGAGAATTAATAATGAAAAATTTTTATATTCCATGGGATGGTGGTGTATACCACCTTCAGGTAAGCAATTTTGGTAACGTTAAAAGTATAGCTATCATCTTCAAGGATGGTACAGTTATGGAAGCCTTAGACATTGCATTCGAGTTTCAGAATGCTATGGATTACGCATCCGATTGCCTTCCACTTTGGCAGGGAATCTATTCATCATTGAATAGAAAGACAAAGAAGAAGGTAAACTTTAGCTTTACAGCTGAAGTTCCATCTAATAATGGTAAAGCCATGAATAAATGGTTAATTCATCTGTCTATTAAGGCAGATGGATCAAGCTGGACTATTTCTAAGTCATTTAATAATGACCAGCTTACGGAAGATGCTTTAGTTTCTAAATTCTTCATGTATTATAGTGGCGATCTTGCTACTACTGAATACATCAAGAAGGTTACTTCTAAAGCACCATCAAGAAAATAACCCTTATTATAAAAGACACTCTTCGGGGTGTTTTTTATTTGTTTTAATCATATCTTTGAAGCCTTCTATTTATGTGCATACAAAGATCATTTTTTGTAATTTGAAGTTTGGAAAAAGCACTACATAAGTAGTGCTTTTTTCCTTATTAAATATTTTATATTTATATTATTAATTGCTAATTGTTTATACAAAATACTGCATAAAGTGGTACTGATTTAATTTTAGATATTTCATTATATCCAAAATTTTTACTACTTATTCTTATAGCAAATTTACTATCATATTTTTTCATATATATATCTAAGCTTTTACTCATTGTATTATTTCCTGCTTTAACTTCTATTGGAACAACTTCATTTTTATAATTAATTATGAAATCTATTTCTGCCTTAGAATCATTTTCCCAATAATAAGGAATGAAATTATTTTTTACTAATTCATTAAGAACATAATTTTCTGTAATCACTCCTTTATATAAAGATAAATCATCTTTTAAATAATCAACAATAGATATATCTAACATATTATTTAATATACCTATATCACTCATATATAATTTAAAGTAATCACAATCTTCATAACCTTTTAAAGGTTTAAGACCATTTGTTACTTTAGTAACTCTTATGCCTATATTAGCTGCTAATAACCATTCTATTGCTAATTCATATTCTTTTTTTCTAGCACCATTTTCTATTTTTGAATATTGAAATTTATTAGCACTATTACCAAGTTGACTTGGCATAGAATTAAAAACTTTTGTTATTTTTAATATTTCGCTATTATTAGTTACATACTTTTTAAAATCATCTATATAATCATTTTTCAAGTTGCTTAATATAGATGAATCTATTTTAATATAATCCATATCGTTATCAATAAATTCTTTAATACTCATAGGCATACCACCTAGTACTAAATATTCTTTATAATGATTAAGACACATATTATGTAATCCCTCTGATAATGGCAAATCATTATCATATGAATTTCTAATTAAATCAATAAGATCATTCTTTCCTATAGCCATTAAATATTCATCAAAACTCATTGGATACATATTTAATGTCTTTACTTTACCTACAGGAAAATTTTTAACTTCCCTTTTTAATTTAACTCCTAATAGTGATCCAGCACATATAATTCTTGCTTTTTTTAGATGTTCAGCAAAAAACTTAAGTTCAGAAATTAATTCTTCAGATTCTTGAATCTCATCTATAAATAAAATTGTATCATCTTGTTCTAAATCACAATTTATAAAAGCTTTTAATTCTTTGTATTTATCAAGTGAAGACTTAGAACTTTTATATAAAGTTAATATATCTGTATTTTGCAACAAATTAATTGTAATATGGTTTTTAAATTCATTTTCTATAAATTCATTAATTATATGTGTTTTACCACATTGTCTTACACCTAGAACCATAAGAGGAAGAGCATCTTTTTCTTCTTTCCACTTTAGCAATTCATCATATATTTTTCTTTTCATAAAAACCTCCTATTTATGAGACTTATAAGTATATTATAACACTTTTTGGTACATAATTCAAGCAAAAAATCACACTTTTTGGTACATGTTTTTTGTGAAAAATCACACTTTTTGGTACATAATTTTTATAAAAAATCACACTTTTTGGTACATAAAGAATTTAAGTATCAAATTTACGTAAAATTTATCATAAATTTAGTCATTTTAGTATTGACAATATGGTAAAATTTGGTATATAATGTAATTCAAACATTGTTGTGCTACGCTAGCACATTAAGAGAGGTATACTATTATGAACTGTATGTTCAACAACGAAAACGCGGCAGACAAACCGCTAATTATGAGAATAAGAAGCGGTAATTACATTCGTTATGTAGTAACCTCCATGCCATATCCTACTGAAAGATCAATTATTAGTCATATTAAGACTAGCTTTCAGAATAATGTCCCACTTAAATGTGAGATAAATGGATTTCATATAACTAGCTATAATGCTACTTATAAACAGGTGGAGGATTACATTACGCGTGGTAAGTTACCGCAGGGTTGTTTTAGTATTAGAGAAACACCATTTCTTCTTGACATGTATTATGCTTTCAAACATGCATATGAACATAAGACATGGTACTAATACTAATTAGTAATCTCATAAAAAATTTCAACTGAATAACTATAAAAAAATAAGAGCAATATAATTGCTCTTATTTTTTTAGTTATTTAGTTATTTATTTTTTTAGTTATTTATTTTTTTGTTATTAATTTTTTAATGCGTTAATTGGTATAATATATATTCCTGTTTCTTCATCTTTCATAATCATGTCATATGAACCAATTAGTACAAACATAAACTTAGGTTTCTTTTTAACATTCTTATAAAATTTACTTAAACTTTTTATTGCTTTATCAATGTTATTTATACCATTAATATCATATTCATTATTTAATTTAATTTCACATGCCGCGTAACTACCATCACCTAATTCTAATATAGCATCTACTTCATCACCTGAAGCATTATCTTTAAAATGATATACATCACCATCTAAATAATTCATATATATTTTTAAATCTCTTATAGCTAATCCTTCGAACATATATCCAAATGTTTTATGATCATTAACAAGTTTATTTTTAGTTAAATTTAATGCAGCACAACTAAGTGATGGATCAACTAAATGTCTCTTACATACCTTCCCTATTCTATCACTTGATCTATAGTTAGTATTATATGCTTTAGTATTATTTATTATGTGTAATCTATCTAATATATCAACATATTTATTAACTGTTATTCTTGATAAAATTGTATCATCATCATTTTCATTATCAGATATATCACTTAAAATTGTTTTTTCGCTTGCTAGTGTAGATTCATTTCTTGATAATGAATTAATAATCATTCTCATTTTTTCTTTGGAATAATGGTCTATTACTTTTTCATCAATATCATTTTCGCATAATGCTTTTATATATTGTCTAGGTACTAAATGAGCAGATTCATCTTTAGTATTAATATTATCAGGCCATCCTCCTCTTATGATAATACTAGCTAATTTATCTAATTCTAATTTAGTTATTTTTTTAGTTATAATATCTTTATCATCAAATAAATCTTTAAGAGATACAGCTCCAAGTGAATCACCAGATTCAAATAAACTCATAGGATACATATTTACTCTTGCAATACGCCCTATGCCTGAATGAAATACCTCACCCTTTCCATCTTTATTTGATAAAGAAGTAGATCCTGTTAAAATATAATTACCTTTAGTTTCTTTCATATCACAACTCAATCTAACTTCATCCCATAGTCTAGGTACAAGTTGCCATTCATCTATTAATAAAGGTTTATCATTAGTATCAATTTTATCTAAACCATTATTAGCTAATAATCTTGTTTCTTTATTAGAAATATAACAAACACTATTAGCATGATTTAATGATGTCCATGTCTTACCACACCATTTTGGTCCTTCAATATATACTGCTCCAAAAACTTCTAATAATTCATCAATTTTTTTATCGACTAGTCTATCTCTATAATTATTCTTTTTTAATGTCATTTTAGCCTCCTTATTAGTATTTTATTGTACTAAGAACAATATCCCCCAAAGCCTTACCTACACTATAATTTTACATTAAAAATATACATTTGTCAAGAAAATTAATATACATTTAGCAAGTTTTTTAATATACATTTAGCAGACTGAATAACATAAAAAAATAAGAGCATTTTTGCTCTTATTTTTTTATGTTATAAAATGTTATATAAAATCTTCTAACAAAAATTCTTCAAATGGAATTATTTCTATTCCATCATCTGTTATCCATCTTTTTGTTTCTTTATATACTACAATAATCTTTTTAAAATTATCTTTAACACTATTTAAAGGTCTTGATTCTATAATTGTTTTTTCATGATCATCAAGACTAAAGCATGATTGTATATAATAAGTATTATCTCCTCGATTACATACAAAATCTATTTCTATTTTTTTCTTTACTTTATTTCCATCTATTGTTTCAACAATTGGAACAACTCCTACATCTACATTAAATCTTCTAACAAGTAACTCATTATATATTACATTTTCCATGATATGTGTTTTTTCTTGTTGTCTAAAATTTAATCTAGCATTTCTTAATCCTATATCAGTAAAATAATACTTACTAGGTGTTGATATATATTTTCTTCCTTTAACATCATATCTACTTGCTTTAGATACTATAAAAGAATCTAATATATGATTTATATATGAATCTATTGTTACTTTTGATATTTCTTTTTCTCCATTGCTAACAAAAGTATCATATATCTTTTGTACATTTGTAAGAGAACCTACATCTGAAGCTAATATATCTATGAGTATATTTAATATATCTTCTCTTTCTATTCTATTTCTATCAATGATATCTCTAATATATGTTTCTTTAAATAAGTCTTTTAAATAATTAGCTTTATCTTCATCAGTATTTTGCATAATAGAAAGTGGCATACCACCATAACGAAGATACTCATCTAATGCCTTAGTCTTATCTTTTTCATATGAATCGTAAAATTCTCTATATGAAAAAGGATAAACATGTATTTGACATCCTCTTCCTCTAAATTCTGTTATGATATCTTTAGATAAAAATTTACTGTTACTGCCTGTTACATATATGTCCATATTTTTCTTATATAGAAAACCATTAAGAACGCCTTCAAAATCTTTAACTAATTGAATTTCATCAAGTATTACATAATACATGTCATCATCAATTATTAAGCTTTCAATATATTCTGTAAGTAAAGCGGGATTACGATATTTCTCATTAACATTCTTATCTAATTCTAGTTTAATGATATGGTCATTATTTACACCCTTAGATCTTAAATAATCAGTGTATAAAGGATCTAATAAATATGATTTTCCGCATCTACGTATTCCTGTTACTATTTTAATTAAACCATTTTCTTTTGAGTCTATTAGTCTATTTAGATAAATGTCTCTTTGAATTTTTTTCATATCTCACCTCCATATATTATTATTTTACCATAAAGTTAAATCTAAATCAACATTTTCATTAAACTTTTTGGGAACTTTTGCCCAAAAAGTTTAATGAAAAATCAAATTTTGGCCATTTTTTATCATTTTCATTAAACTTTTTGGGAACTTTTACCCAAAAAGTTTAATGAAGTCATATTTTAAATATCATAAATTTATGTATAAAATAGTAAATATTTCCCAATTTTATATAAAATATTATTGAATTATAAGTAAAGCCGTGATATAATCCGATTTGACACTTATAGTTTGGTATTTATTAAATACTATTTGGAGGAAAAAAACATATGGATAAACTTAAGATGTTTGAAATGGCTAGTGGGTACACTAGCGAAGATATTATCCTTAACGAAACCTATGATTACACTGTTGTAATGAAGTTAAAAAGATCTGATCTCCCGCGAGATATTAAGCATGCTGTTAGAGAATTTGAAATTAGAAAAACAAAGGCTGCTGGGTTTGATCAGGATTTTTATTACATGATTATCGAAAATGATCCTGTTCCTGTTATTATTCATGAAGATACTATGCTTCGTTTTTATCAGGATAGAGCTTATGCCGTTAATTATGCATACACAATGTGGAATCTTAGATATCAGTAGGATGATTTCGGAGGACAATTATTATGGGTAATCATGATGAATTTGATGAACTTGCACTCTGGCAAGTTGATACTAGTATCTTTTGTGCTGTAGATTATAGAAGAGTAATGCAGCTTAAGGAAGAAGATATTGATAAGACTAAGTATCCAAAATCTAAGGGATTTGAAATAAGGATATCATATCTTTTTGGTACTGATAAGAAAGTCTATTACATGATGATTGAAGGTGATCCTGTTCCATTTTTCATCACAGAAGAATTATTTATGGAGTACGTTAAACGTCCAGCTCTTGCTATTAAGATGGCATACACAACATATCACATTAGATATGATTTCAGGGATGAACCTGATGGGTATGAAGAAGTCGAATAGTAAAAAAAATTAAAAAAAAGAAAAAACTAAAAAAATACACTTCAAATAAATTTGAAGTGTATTTTTTTATACCTTTTTTCTTATTTAATTGTTCTTGCTAAACCAACATTATAAAGTTCATTATAAAGCTTTGTAACGTTAGCATCATCCATAGGTGTTAATGGAAGTCTTGTAGGTCCACAATCAAAACCGATGTACTTACATGCTTCTTTAACAGGGATAGGATTCACTTCACAAAACAGTGCATTAATAAGTGGTAAATACTTAAGCTGCAGCTCTAGTGCTCCCTTATGATCACCTGATAAATATTTTTCAACAATATCATGTGTATCACGAGGTGCTACATGGCTAAGTACTGATATGACTCCCTTACCACCAAGTGATAAGATTGGAAGTATTGCATTATCATCACCCGAATAAATATCAAGTCTCTCACCACAAAGCATTGCTACCTTACCTGTCCACTTAAGATCACCTGTTGCATCTTTTACTCCAACGATGTTTTCATAACGATCAACTAATGCCTTAATGGTTTCTGGCGCGATACTTAATCCTGTTCTACTTGGTATGTTATAAAGTAATATTGGAATATCTACACTAGATGCGATCTTTCCAAAATGCTCTATCAAACCTTTTTGTGTAGCCTTATTGTAATAAGGTGATACAACTAATAAGCCATCGGCTCCAGCAGCTTCAGCTGACTTAGATAAGAATACTGCAGTATCAGTACAGTTAGAACCAGTTCCTGCTATAACAGGTACTCTCTTTTTAACATAGTTACTAACAAAGCTAATACAGTTAAGATGTTCTTCCACTGTTAAGGTTGCTGCTTCTCCTGTTGTTCCGCATACTACTATAGCATCTGTACCATTTTCAATCTGGTAATCAATTAACTTTTTAAACATATCATAATTAACTGAACCATCCTTATTCATAGGTGTTACTATAGCAATTGCTGCTCCAGTAAATAATGTTGTCTTCAACTTTTTGTTCCTCCTAGCATATGCTACTTAAGGGTTAATACGTTGCAATGTATCTTTATAGATACAAAAATTTTCAAGAGTAATTATATAAAGATAGCAAGGTTTTGTCAATGTATTTTCTAAGTAAAGATATATAAAAATACCTTGCAAAATTGCAAGGTATTGTATTTTATAGTTCATCTAATAATTCTGGAATAGAAATTGTTAATGCATCATAGATTATTGTAATATCTACTTCCCCATAATCATGCACTATTCTATTTCTTATTCCTGATATTTTATTCCAAGGAATATTAGTTTTATTTTTATATTCTTCTGATAGACCTTTGGAGTATTCATGTAATTGAGTTAATCTAAATAACATTGAATCTTGAAGTAATTCATCTTTAGTTAAATCATTTAGAGATTTATTTTTCATATGCATATTTATAAACTCAATTTGTTCTTTAATTTTTTTAACATAATATTTGTCGTCTTTTATGTTATCCATAAATTCTAATTCCGTCCTTAAGTATTTCTTCTGTAAGTTCTAGATTATTTTTTAATTGGTTAGTATTCAATAAATCTATTTCTTTATGAAGAGTATTTCTTAAATCTTCAGCTAAACCAAAATAATCTAAACCTGTTACTGATGTTTTAATTAATAAATCAATATCACTTTTATCTTTAGCTTTTCCTTTAGCATAAGAACCAAAAAGAACACAATATGTTACATCATACTTTTTAAGTACCTTTGATACTTTATTTTTAATTTCATCTAATGATAATACTCCATGTGTTTCATCAATGAATCCATATTTATTTAAAGTATCTATAATGTAATCTCTTTTAATAGATTTCTTATCTTTGTATTCATTCTCATACATCTTATAAGATCTAAGTGACATAGAGCAAAGTCTTGATGCTTCTTCTTGTGTTATTCCTTTTTCCTTTCTTAAGTCTTTTATTGATTTCATAATTACTATCCTCTTTTCAAAAAAATATATAACCCTATATTTAGTATAGCATTACTTGCACTTTTTGTAAAGAAAAAAAGTGCAATTTTTGCACTTAATAATATATGTAAAAGTGCAAACTATAATTGCTATATTATACTATCTTATTCATTGTCATATTGCTCGTCATATTTTTATATGTTATAATTTCATTAATAACAAATATCATATATATATGATATATATTAAGGAGTTATTATTATGATAGAACAAATTAGAGAAGAAGTATTAAATGCTATTAATGAATATAAAGAAACATCTAGTGACCATTATGATTTTTGGAACAATCACATAAAATATGTTGTATCAGAATCTATTAATCTAGCTAAGGAATATAATGCTGATTTAGAAATAGTAGAACTTGGTGCATTACTTCATGATATTGCTTTAATTAAAAATGTAGGTGATAAAACTGATCATCATATTAATGGTGCTAATATAGCTAAAGAAATATTAGAAAAATATAATTATGATGAAGAGAAAAAAAATAGAGTAGTAAATTGTGTATATAATCATAGAAGTTCAAAGAATGCTACTAACATTGAAGAATTATGTGTATGTGATGCTGATATCCTAGCACATTTTGATAACATACCAATGTTATTCTATGCTGCATTTATTCGCGGTAATGTTAGTATGAATGATATAAAGGATTGGTTAAACAAATTTTTTGAAAAAGATTATAATGATCTAAGTGATAAGACAAAAGAAAAATTTAAAGATAGATATAATGCAATATGTGATATAGTAATAGGAAATTAATAAATATTTAATAAGTAAAGATTTATCTATAAATCTTTACTTTTTTATTGTATTTTTTAGAAATCTTTACTTTTTTCTTCATTTTATTCAAAAATCTTTACTTTTTTGCCAAAATATTATATAATAAGTAAAGATATATATAAGGAGACTAACTATGTATAATTACGATAAATTACTTAATAAATTAAATGAAAAAAATATTAGTAAATCAGATCTTACTACTATCTTAGGGATATCTTCAAGAACTATAGCTAAGATATCACGTGGTGAAAAAATAAGAGATAATGTATTAATTAATATTGCTAAATATTTAAAGTGTAATGTTTCTGATTTATATACTGAAGAATCATCTAATAAATTACTAAATATATTAAGAGAAGAAAAAGAATCTAATATTAAAGGAAGAATATATCATGAACTTCAAGTTAGAATGACTTATAACTCTAATCACATTGAAGGATCAAAATTAACTGAAGAAGAAACTAGAATGATATTTGAAGCTAATACATTAATTAGTAATAATGAAATTAATGTTGATGATATTATAGAAACTTCTAATCATTTTAGAGCCATAGATTATATAATAGATATAGCTGAATGCGAACTAAGTGAAGATATTATTAAACACATACACTATTTATTAAAAAGAAATACAAGTTTTGAAAAGAAAGATTGGTTTAATGTTGGAGATTATAAACTTCTTAGTAATGAAGTTGGAGGTATGGAAACTACCAAACCTAAAGATGTAGAAAGTAAGATGAAAAAATTACTTAATAAATATAATAATAAAAAAGAAATTACATTTAATGATATAGTAAATTTTCATTATGAATTTGAAACTATACATCCATTCCAAGATGGTAATGGAAGATGTGGTAGACTAATTGCACTTAAAGAATGTTTAAAAAATAATATCATACCATTTATAATAGAAGATTCAAAAAAGAACTACTACTATCGTGGTCTTAAAAATTATAAAACAGAAAAAGGTTATTTAATAGATACTTGTTTAGACGGACAAGATACTTTTAAAAAATTATTAGAATATTTTGATATTGAAATATAAAATATAAATTTAAAATATAAATTAAAAATTTAAATTAACAAAACAAAAAGACATTTCAAAATTGAAATGTCTTTTTGTTTTACTCTTTTTTTTGTTAATCTAATTACTCATTCGTGATATTACTTTACATATAGATAGCCATCATCAGCTCTAAAGATCATTATGCCTTTTTTAGTTCCGTTCTCATAGCATACTTCCTGATATCCTTTATCAGTTGCTGATCTCTTTCCGTAAAAAGTTAAGCTAAATGCCTTATCACTATCTACACTAAATACAACTTTATATCCTCTATGTACTTCTGTCTTAAGATCATAACTATGCGCTCTTAATCCTAAACGATAAAAGATAGTTGGGATATCCATAATTGTAATGTTACCTACTGTTTCTTTAAGTAAAGAATCAATATAATATCTTTCCTTAATTTCATAATCAGTAAGATATGTTCCTTTAAGTGATACTCTCATTATACTCTTTTTGCCTCCATGACAAAACTAACAAATAATAAGTTACAGTACATCAAGTCCTTTAAGAACACTAATATATCCATCAAAGGTTTTGATGATAGCAGCATTAACTTTTGTTCTGCCATCAGTAAATTCAACACTAATAGGACGATGAAGTCTATAAAAAGTAATAGTAACTTTAGGATCTGTATCAGATATGAATACTACCTTACTCTGATATACTTCAATGTCTATGTCGTAATAGTCCCATACTACTCCAAACTTAGAAAATATTACTGGAACATCATGTACATCAAGATTGCTTGATGACATTCTTATGATCTCATTCATAGTGTCTTTGTTTTTAATCTCATCTTCATTAAGATAAGATCCAATTGGTGTAACTAACATAAGTAGGTCCTCCTATAGAACAATTAAGACTTTTCTTCAGGCATCTTATCAAAAGATCTAAGATATAAACCTTTGACATTAAATAATCCGTAGTCACCTTTCTTTGGTGCCATAATGTCATTGTAGTTATACTGGACATATTTAAAGCCATCACTAGTTTCGATACCTAAATACCAAGGCTTAGAATAAATATCAATGCCCATGTAACCATAAGCTGGTTCAGTAGTAATTACCTTACCAACGAAAGATTCTTCTTTCATATCTTCTTCTCTTGCTTCATCACCAAGGGCGTAGAAAAATCCAAACACTATTGCAGCTAAAACAACAATGATAAAAATTAATATGCCAAAAATTTTCATAAAGTATTCCTCCCTTTGAGCATAAATCCATTTGTAGTTAATTGTTACATTGTTTTTGTTTCATTGTTAATTGTTACTTTTTGTTTTGCTTTTTGTTACTTTTTTCTTTTTTCTTTTCAATATTTAATTGTTATCACGAAATTAATGTAATTAATGATTTATTACTATATATAAGGCCTGAATAAATCAAAAGATACCTTAGGTATTAGTGATTATATAACAAGACTAGAGATTTGTAAAGAAAAAAATTATTGATTAATAACCATTATTTAATTGTGATAATTCACATTAGTTCACAATACTTATTGCTTTTAATATGGACTCGTGATATACTAGAAAAAATTTTGCGTAACTAATAAACGTATTAAGTAATGCATTATGCATTCTAGGAGGAAAAGAAAAAACTAATGAGTAAAGAAGAACTAGGATATGAATATTTTTCTGAAAAAGGAATGATGTGTTCACAAGCTGTACTAGCAGCATTTAGGAAGGAATGTAAACTCACTGAAAAAGATGCTCTTATGCTTGGTAGCTGTTTTGCGACCGGTATGAATAGAGGAAACGTATGTGGTGCTTGTACTGGTGCTCTTATGGCCATAGGAATTATGTTTGGTCAGCAAAAAATGGGAGATCAAGAAACAAGAATTAATGCAAGAAGCATAGCTGATAGATTCCTTAAGGAATTTGAAGAAGCAAATGGTTCATGTATATGTAATGAACTTCTTAAAGCTGATGTAACTACCCCTGAAGGCGTTAAGTACTGCAAGGATAATAATCTATTTAAAGATTTTTGTCCTCTCATGGTTATGAGTGCATGTGAGATCTTAGATAAGATTATCAAAGAAGAACTTTCTAAAAAAGAAAATTAGTTTAAAGAAAAAAAGCGAAGAATAAATTCTTCGCTTTTTCTATTTTAAAAAAAATTTTTTAGTTTAGTTTTAGTTTAGTTTAATAATCATTTACTTCATGATAAATGTTGAAATTAGCTTCTTAACTAATACAGCAAATACTGCTGTAAGGCTTATACCACCAACAACTAAAATAGGTACTTTATTATCAGATGCAAACTGTTTAAGAGTTTTAGTTTTCTTTACAGGAGCATCTTCTTTGAGTCCCTGTTCATCATTTATTACCTGTTCTTCGTCATTAGCTTCTTCTAATTTTTCATCAGTATCATTTGGAGTTTCTGATTCAATATTAGAATCAGTTTTTGTTACTTCTTCTTTTGACTCAACATCACCATTACCAACGGCATTGTTAAGATCATCATTTAAATCAATTGTATTAGCTGAATTATCTAATTGAATTTCATTAGATGTATCTAACTGGCTTACAGTGCCTGTTACATTTGAACCAGATGTTATCTGATTTGTATTGTTTACAGGTGCTGATGGCTGTGATGGTGCTGCTGGCTGAGTTTCTGGAACACTTGGAGCTGGATCCACTTTTACTGGCTCACTTGGAGCTGGGGATGGCTGTTCTTCAACTGGTCTTTCAAGTTTAGCTATTGTGCCTGTACTTGTAACATGACGATGCTTACACTCTTTGCAGTACTGTGCCATTTCATACTTACCTTCATTATCATATGTTGGCTGTTTAATTATTTCTTTACTAGCACTTCCATATGTATGAGGTACTTTTTCAATTACAAACTCTTCTGTGTATTCACAGTTCTCACATTCAAAGTGGCCATGGCCTTCCTTTGTACATGTTGCTTTTTCATCTATTACTGTTACTTTATCATGCTCGAGTAATGGAAGTTCAGCTTCATTGTAATTCATATGACAAAGCGTGCAGTAATCATATTCCCTGCCATGAGTATGACATGTTGATGGTTCAACTCGATGTTCAAATTCATGATCAATCTGAGGAAGAGTTACATCATTAAATGTCTTTCCGCAATCTTCACATTTATCAGCTGTAAATCCAAACATAAGACAAGTTGGTTCTTCAACTATTTTAGTAATATGAAGATGACCTGTTGCTGGAACATCTACACGTTTTTTGCTATCACACCAAATACACTTATGATATTCAATACCTTCTTCTTCACATTTAGCTGGTCTTACTAAAGAGCTAAACTCATACTTATGATCAGCTATAGGAAGTTCTTTAGTATATTCATCACCACATGATGAGCAAACATACTTTTCATAACCAGCTTCTTTACAAGTTGATTCAACTAATTCATCTAATACATACTGATGATTATCTTCATTAGGTGTATAACCTGATAATTTATCACAAGGAATAGTATCGCCACACTTACTGCAAGTCTTAACTGGCTCAATTAAATTACCACAGCAATCAACATTTGATTCATCAACCTGATAATCATGATCCATAATAATTACTTTATAATCTGATGGATACTCATGACATCTTGAACACTCTTTATGATATTCACATGAACTATCATATACTTTAATAAAGTCATGTCCAAGTGCTGGAACAATTGATCCTTCATCAATTACTTCTTCTCCGCAATACTTACATTTACCTTTATGATAACCTTCAGTTGTACATGTAGCATCTACTACCTCTACGTCATCAACAGTTATATAATGATGATCAGTAGGTTCATATCCTGTTTTAGTTACACCTAAGATAATATCACTGCATCTATTACACTTAAAATAGCCCTCTGCAGATCCGTTACAGTAAATATTCTCACAAATGAATTCATAATCATGTCCAAGTGGATCTGTGAAATCAGATTTTGATTGATATCCACAATTTGAACACTCAATATAAGTATAACCACCTTCAGTACATGTAGGTTCTAAAACTTTATATCCATTATCAAAACAATGTTCAAAAGTATGAGTATGACCTAAAGGATCAATACAATCACAAAATGTACACTTGTAATATCCGTGTATGCTGCAATCATTGCTATCAAAATCAACCATCCATTCAAAGTCATGATCAATCATATCAGTAAAGTTATCTTGATATTCATCACCACACTGAGAGC
>JAKSVV010000026.1 GCA_024407775.1 Clostridia bacterium | reverse complement strand
GATGAAAGAGCAGAAAAAGTTGGATACAAGATTAGAGAAGCTGTTATGGAAAAAGTACCTTACGTTGTAGTAGTTGGTGAAAAAGATATGAATGATAAAACTGTAACAGTTAGAAAGAGAAGATGCGAAGAACAAGAAGCTATGAGCATCGAAAAATTCATTGAAAGATTAAATAAAGAAATTGACGAAAAAGATCCTGACGTTCCTAAGTTAGGTGAGTAATTTCGAAAATTATATAAAAAATAGTATCTATATTTATATATAGATACTATTTTTTTGTAAGTAATTGTCAATAAATATTATTATAATTTTACGAAAAACTATTGACAAATCAATAAAAATGTGATATAATTGTATATATAACATTGATGGAGGTATATGATGAAAAAAGACGAAATGTGTATGATTCAAGCAAGAGTTAACGCGGATTTAAAAAGAGAAGCTGAAGAAATCTTAGATGAACTTGGTCTATCAGTTACTGAAGCAGTAAAGATATTTTTAAAACAAGTAGTAATAAGAGGATGCATTCCTTTTGAAATTAAAATACCTGAATTAAAAGAAGACACAATTATTTCTGTTAGAGATAAAAATGGAAATTGCAAACTAGTGAAAGTAGAGAATTTGAAATAAAACATTCTTTTATTTACTAGGGAAATATAAATTGCGGTAAGGAGGAAATATGGCATCAGCAAATTTACAAATTGCTATAACTAAAGAAGATAGAGAATCTATAGATTGGGTTCTTGAAGAATATGGAATGAGTTATTCTCAACTTATTAATATGTTTCTTAAGAAAACAATTAATGAAGCTGGATTGCCATTTTATGTTGGCTTCGAGGTTCCAAATCAAGAAACATTAAAAGCTCTTCATGAACCAGTTGATCTTAGTAAAGCAATGACTTTTGAAGAATATGTTAAAGAAATGAATGAATTATAATTCGGAGGTGTACTGCAACATTTTATACAATTATTCAGACAAATTCATATATTAAAGATTACAAAAATTTAAAGAAACAAGGTAAAAAAATGGACAAACTAGATATGATAGTTAAGAAATTATCTGATGGTGAAAAACTTGATAGAAAATATAAAGATCATGCATTACTAGGTAAATATATTGGTGCTAGGGAATGTCATATTGAATCTGATTGGATACTTATCTATTATATTATGGATGAAGATCTTGTTTTAAGATTATCAAGAACTGGATCTCATTCAAAATTATTTATATTTTGTTAGTTCTATTTTGTAAATATTATATATATAAAATGCAAACTTATGTTTGCATTTTTTTATGTTTAATTTTGTTGCACTAAAAAAATATAATAATATAATTATTAATATAGCAAAAACTAGAAAGGAAAAACTTAAATGAGAAAAACATATGATATTGAAGTTGACTGCGCAAATTGTGCAAACAAGATGGAAGAAGCAGCATTAAAAACTAATGGAGTAATTTCATGCACAGTTAATTTTATGACATTAAAAATGGACATCGAATGGGATGATGATATCACTGAAAAAGATATTATGAGAGAAGTATTAAAAAATTGTAAAAAGGTTGAAGATGATTGTGATATAATTTTTTAATTTATCACAATTATTTTTTGGGAGTTTATATGAATAAAAAACAAAAGAAAAATTTAATTAGAATAATTATATCTAGTATTTTGTATATTGCACTTTTTATTTCATCTAGATTATTTTCTATGAATGAAATATTAAAATTAATTTTATTCTTAGTGCCATACTTAATCATTGGATATGACATATTACTAAAAGCAATGAAAGGTATTAAAAATTTAAAACCTTTTGATGAAAATTTTCTTATGGCTGTTGCAACAATTGGTGCAATCGCACTTGGTGAATATACTGAAGGTGTAGCTGTTATGTTATTTTATCAAATAGGAGAACTATTCCAATCAGTTGCATCATCTAAGTCAAGAAAAAATATTGCATCTCTTATGGACTTAAGACCAGATTATGCAAATATTTATAATGAAGAAGGAGAGATTGAAAAAGTTGATCCTAAAAATATTAATCTTGATGATACAATAGTTGTATTACCTGGAGAAAAAATTCCTCTTGATGGAGTAGTAGTTGAAGGAGAAACAACTCTTAATACATCAAGCTTAACAGGTGAATCAATGCCTCGTTTTGTAAAACAAGATGATGATGTACTAAGTGGATGCATTAACCTTGATAGTATAATTAAAGTTAAAGTAACAAAAACTTTTACTGAATCAACAGCATCAAAAATTTTAGAATTAATTCAAAATGCTAGTAGTAAAAAATCTAAACAAGAAAATTTTATTAGTAAGTTTGCAAGAGTATATACACCTATAGTTTGTTATAGTGCATTATTCTTAGCAGTAGTTATGCCACTAATAATTTATTTATTTGATAATAATAATTTAGATTTTGCAACATGGATATATAGAGCATTAACATTCTTAGTAATAAGTTGTCCTTGTGCTTTAGTTATAAGTATACCTTTAAGTTTCTTTGGAGGACTTGGTGGTGCAAGCCATGCTGGTATTCTTATAAAAGGATCAAATTATCTTGAAGCATTATCAAGAACAAAAATAGTTGTATTTGATAAAACAGGAACAATGACTAAAGGAGTATTTGAAGTAAGTGATATACATCATCCTTTAGTAGATAAAAAAATGTTACTATATTGTGCAGCTCATGCAGAAATGTTTAGTACTCACCCAATTGGTAAGAGTTTAGTAAAAGCATATGAAAAAGAAAATAATAAAAAATGTGAAGAACATAGAGTAAAAGATTTAATAGAAATATCAGGTCATGGAATTGAATGTATGGTTGATGATAAAAAAGTTTTAATAGGTAATCAAAAACTTATGAAAGATAAAAACATCGAATACATTGAATGTCATGATGAAGGAACTATAATTCATATTGCACTTGATAATAATTATGCAGGACATTTTGTTATCAATGATGTAGTAAAAGAAGATAGTCATGAAGCAATATTAAAATTAAAAAAGATTGGTATAAGAAAAACAATTATGCTAACAGGAGATATAGATTCTGTAGCTAAAAATATTGCAAAAGAATTAGAAATAGATGAAGTATATAGTGAACAATTACCTAACGATAAAGTAAAAAAACTTGATGAAATATTAAAAGAAAAAAATGATAAAAAAGAAAGTGATATAGTTTGCTTTGTAGGTGATGGAATTAATGATGCACCAGTTTTATCAAGAGCAGATATAGGAATAGCTATGGGTGGTCTTGGATCTGATGCAGCAATAGAAGCAAGTGATGTTGTTCTTATGGATGATAATCCATTAAAAATAGCAAGAGCAATTAAGATAAGTAAAAAATGTATTAGAATAGTTTATGAAAATATTTATTTTGCGATAGGAATTAAATTTATATGTTTAGTGCTTGGAGCACTTGGACTATGTAATATGTGGTTTGCAATTTTTGCTGATGTTGGTGTTATGATCATTGCAGTATTAAATTCTATAAGATCACTTAATACTAAAAATTTATAAAAAATAAAAATAAAAAATCAAAATTAAAAATCAAAATAAAAAATCAAATATAACACTTGTTGTATTTGATTTTTTTTGAGTTATAATATTTTTAGTTGGAAGGTGAGTATTATGGAAAAGATAATTAACCATGGAAAAAAATATTTATATATTTTTGCTAGATGGATATTTTTATCTACTCTAGTTGGAGTACTCTGCGGACTTGTTGGAGTATGCTTTAGATATGCTCTTGATTTTGCTCATCATACTTTTGATAGACATCATGAGCTTATTTTTATGTTACCAGTTGCAGGGTTATTTATAGTTTGGATTTATAGAAAATTAAATATGAAAAGAAAAGATACTAATACAATTTTAGAGTCATTAAGATCTTATGATAACATTCCTATCGTTATGGCTCCATTAATTTTTATTAGTACTTTTATTACACACTTATATGGTGGATCTAGTGGTAAAGAAGGAGCTGCTCTTCAAATGGGTGGAGCAATTGGATCATATTTAGGTAGAACATTAAGATTAAAAAAAGATGATATAAAAATTTTAATCATGTGTGGTATGAGTTCAATATTCTCAACATTCTTTTTAACACCACTTACAGCAAGTGTATTTTCTATTGAAGTTATTAATGTTGGCACAATGTATTATGGTGCATTACTTCCTTGTTTAATATCATCGATAGTAGCAGTAAGTATAGCAGCACTTTGCGGACTTGGTGGACATAGTTTTAATATAATTAATATTCCAAGTTTTACATTATCAAATTTAATTAGAGTATTATTATTAGCTGTAATAGGAACTTTAGTATCAGTAATATTCTGTTTATGTATGCATTATTTTCATAAAGGATTTAAAAAATTAATTCCTTATTCATATAACAGAATATTAGTAGGTGGTATTTTAATAGTTGCACTTACAGTTTTATTTGGAACATATAGATATAATGGTGCAGGTACAGATATAATTTTTGAAGCAGTAAATGGAGATGTACTTCCATATGACTTTATATTAAAATTAATTTTTACTGTTATAACATTAGGTGCTGGATATAAAGGTGGAGAAATCTTACCATCATTTTATATTGGAGCAACATTTGGAAATATGTTTGGACATTTAATGGGACTTGATCCTTCATTCGCTGCTGCACTTGGACTTGTTACAGTATTTAGTGCTGTTGTAAATTGTCCTATAACAGGAATTATATTAAGTTGTGAATTCTTTGGCGCAGGAGGAATAGTATTCTTTGCATTATGTGCAATCATTGGTTATACATTATCAGGTTATACAAGTTTATATGATTCACAAAAAATTATGTATAATAAATTAGGACTTGAAAGAAATAGAGAAGAAGTTAATAAATAAAAATAAAATAGAAATAGGAATTAACTTTTGTTAGTTCCTATTTTTTATTTTTTTATTGATTTATTGTTAAATACATTTTTTAATAAACATATTGAAATGAAGGCAGTATCGTGATAAAATCACAACTATCAATTTGTGCATTTGATGCATATTTTAGTGTTTAATATTTCATTATTTTTTTTAAGTAATATAATATTTATAAATATGATTTAGCAATTTACAAATTATTTTTTTGGAGGAAATTAAAAATGAAAAAATTATATTTAAATAATATTAAATGGATTACAGTATGTCTTGTTGTTATATATCATTGTTTTTATATGTATAATGGAGTAATAACAGATGGCATTGCAGGACCTTTTACTAGCGGCGTTCAATATCAAGATGTTATTCAATACATTCTTTATCCTTGGTTTATGACAATCTTATTTGTTATATCAGGAATGTGTGCTAGATATGAATTAGAAAAAAGAGATACAAAAGAATTTTTACGTAAGAGAACTACAAGATATTTAGTTCCTTCAACAATTGGTCTTTTAGTATATGGATGGATTCAAGGTTACTTTAATATGTCACTAAGTAATGTTGACACAAGTATGATACCAGGTTTTATTCTTTATCCTGTAAGAGCATTATCAGGAACAGGTGTACTTTGGTATATACAAATGTTATGGCTATTCAGCTGGATTCTTGTATTCATTAGAAAACATGAAAAAGGAAAATTATATAACTTAACAAAAAATATGAAAGCATGGATGATAATGTTACTTGTTATACTTTATTATCTATCAGCACAAATATTAAACACACCAGTTATTGTTGTTTATAAGTTTGGCATTTATGGATTCTGTTTCTTCGCAGGATATTTTATCTTTAGCCATGATGAAGTAATAGATGAACTTGTTAAAACAAGATGGATTAATACTTTGATAGCTATAGTCTTTGGAGTACTTTATATTATTAAATACTTTGGTATGGATTATAGTTATGGCATAGGATCTACAAATATCTTATGTATGGTTTATTCATTCTTTATGATATTAGCAATTCTTGGACTAGGCAAAAAGTATTTGGATAAGACAAATAAATTTATGACATGGATGAGTAATAAGTCATGGGGACTTTATATCTTTCATTACTTACCATTATCAATGTTTGCATACTATGCTAAGATTGTATATCACATTGAGATGCCAGCAATATGTTATTACTTAATAACAATTATTCTTGAATTTTTAGTAGCATATTTACTTTACGAAATATTAAGTCGTATACCATTTGTTAGATGGGCAGTGCTTGGTATTAAGAAAGAAAAGAAAGTAAAAGAATAAAACAGCAAAATAACAAAACAATATATAATAGGAACTAACATTTGTTAGTTCCTATTTTTTTAATTTTTTTCATTTATTAATATTTATAAAAATATATCTAAAAAATAAATAATTATATTTTAAATTTTTTATTTACAAAGAACCACGTCGGTTATATAATCACAAATATCAAATAGGTTTGATTTAACGTAACGTTTAAATTATTGTCAATTCATATGGAGGTACACATTTATGAATGGATGGATTTTAGCAATAATCATTTTCGCAATTATTATTGTTCTATGTCTAATATATAGACCAAGAAACAATAACAATACTGAAATCACTGGTGAGATAGTAGGAATAAGATCAGATAGACCTACATCTAAGGGTTTTAGTGACAGTGAAAGATTGATGCCTGTTTTTGTTAGCATTAAAACACCTGATAAAGTTTATGAGGTAGAATCAAAGCCAGGAAAGTTTGAATTATCCCTTGGACTTAAAGGGACATTTGCTATCTCAGAGAAAAATAAGCTTGTTAAGTTTATAAAGCAGTAAAGTTAGAATCTAAAAACGAAAAAGAAGACTATTTTTGGTCTTCTTTTTTTCTAGTAATTTTTTAAGAAAAGTATATATATATTATTGACAAAAAATGGAAATAATGATATAATCACCTTAAATTATTTGTAGCTTTATTAACTATTTTTTCTTTGAGTGGGAGATTTTATTATGGTTGTAATGATTACTTTTTTCTTTTTTGCATCACTTTTTATTTTAGCTGGCGTCCATTGCATAGTTAATGGTGACAAAGTTGGTTTTTTGGGAATTGTTGCGGGATCTGTTCTTTGTATAGTGGGCATTACCACAGCTATGTCTACTGATAGTCCAATTGAAAGCGCAACAGACCAATTTACAAATGTAAAAGAATGCAAACTTGCAACTATCCAGGATAATGATAATAGTGATTGTTTTGTACTGAGAGATTCTCAGGGACAATATTATTTTGTTATCGAATATGAAAACAAGTTCGGCAACGGAAACAGCGATTTTGAACCTGTTAAGATTGATGGTACAAAGGTAATAGTAGTAGAATCTGAAAAAGATGATGCTATCGATGCTTATGTAGACATTGATTCTGTAGAAGCTAAAGCAACTGCTGGATCAACTGGATTTAATCCAATTGAAAAGTATACATTCTATGTACCTACTGGAACAATCAGATTTGTAGAAAATCTACCAGAATAATATTAAAAAACTAAATATTTAAAAGCACGGCTAGTCCGTGCTTTTTTCATTGTTTTAATATATATAATTTGTCAAAAAAAATAATCATAAAAATACCAATTTTTACCTAAAAATGTATTGTATAATCAATGCTTTAGTGATATAATACGCTAAGATATTTTGTAACAATCAAGTTATATTACTTACGTTAATAGTTTTTATATGGAGGATAATCACATGGACTCATTGAATCTTGAAGGATTTAACGAAGAACTAAAAAGACTTAGATATGTTGAAAAAGATTTGATGAAATATGATATGACAGGTAGCAATCTTATGCTGGTTATGAGCAGTTTTGAAGACGCCTTACTTGAGGTTAAAAAAGATGATACATCATCGTTTGCTTTCCCAGCTATTGTTGAGTTCGTGATAGAAAACGAATCATACCCATATCTTATTTCAATCTTACTTAGCAAGATTAGTCAAAATGAAGCTTTATTTTTTGAAAGGGCATGCCCTGAATCTAAGGATTCAAGAACCATCATAGAGCTACTTGTTATGACTGATAACATTAAGCTTGATGACATTACTCTCACTAAGATAGTAGAGATAGCTAAGCATATGCCTGGCACTAAATTTTATGAGAGCACTGCCTGCGCCATTATTAGTCAAATTCCTTACAACTTTGACATATATAAAAGAGATAATGAAGGATCAGAACTTCTTCCGCCAAACAAGGTGTGTGATGAATTTGCTTCATTCATTTCTCGTATGTTTACATTTGGAGAGAATTTAAAAAGGGCTAGATATGATGATCTAAGATTTCTTTTGCTCAGGCATAGATATGATAGATTAGAATCATTACCTTTCCCTTATAGCAATACTGGCTATAACTTAGTATATAGCTTATATGATGGCGAAGACGAATATGACAACTTAATAGATGACTACTTCGTTGATATATCAAATAAAATCTATAATGAGATCGGTATCGATTATGAATTTCATGAAGACCTTCTTATGGATTTTGATAATATCAAAGAGAAACTTAAAGCTGTAAAAAACGGCGAGATAATTATTAGTGATGTATTATTTTTTAAGAAGTTACTATCAATTAGGCCGTTTGGATATTTCGGCGGACAAGGTGATAGCAACTAGGAGATGAAATTATGAGTGACACAAAGATGACAAAAATTTATTCATCAGAGGAGTCAGGACTTCTTGAGTTTGATCCTTATCAGTACGAGTTACATGATAGTAAGAATCCTGAGCTTTTTAGGGAGATGTTCCCTTATGATGAAGTACCAAAGATAGCATATAACTATCGTAAAGTTCCTATGCATGTACCAGATGATATGTTTATCACTGATACTACATTCCGTGATGGCCAGCAGTCAAGAACACCTTATACTAAAGAGCAGATGGTTAAAATCTATAAGCTCCTTAATAAACTTGGCGGACCAAATGGTATGATACGTCAGACTGAATTCTTTGTTTATTCAAAGAAGGATAGAGACGCATTAGTAAGCTGCCTTGAACTTGGCTATGAATTTCCTGAGTGCACAACATGGATAAGAGCAAACAAGGATGATATGAAACTTGTTCGTGATATCGGTGTTAAAGAAACAGGTGTACTTATGAGCTGCAGTGACTATCACATCTATAACAAGATGGGTCTTACAAGACGCGAGGCTCTTGATAAATATCTTGGTATCGTAAAAGATATCTTAGATTTAGGATTAAGACCACGTTGTCATTTTGAAGATATAACAAGAGCAGACTTTTATGGATTTGTAATTCCGTTTGCTAATGAACTTCAAAAGATTAGCAAGGAATCAGGTGTTCCTATTAAGATTAGAGCATGTGATACATTAGGTTATGGCGTACCTTATGCTGGTGTAGCACTTCCAAGATCAGTATCAGGCATTATGTATGGTCTTCAGCATTATTCTGGTTTTACTAGTGATATGCTTGAGTGGCATGGACATAATGACTTTTATAAAGGAGTAGTTAATGCAACAACTGCATGGCTTTATGGCGCAGGTGCTGTTAACTGTTCACTTCTTGGCATAGGTGAGAGAACAGGTAATGTTCCTCTTGAAGCTATGGTCTTTGAATATGCTTCACTTAAGGGTGATATGAACATGATGAATCCAGAAGTTATTACAGAAATAGCTGACTATATAGTTCATGAGACAGGATATGATCTTCCTCCAATGACACCTTATGTAGGTAGAAACTTTAACGTAACAAGAGCAGGAATACATGCTGATGGTATGTTAAAAGATGAGGAGATCTACAATATCTTTAATACAACTAAGATATTAAATAGACCACCTATGGTTGCAGTATCAAATGTTTCAGGTCTTGCAGGCATTGCTTGCTGGATCAACAACTATTATAGACTATCTGGTGAGAAGTCCGTTGATAAGAGACATCCAGCTATCGAAAAGATGAAAGCATGGATAGATAACGAATACGAGAATGGTCGTATTACACTTATCAGCGACGAAGAGATGGTTGCACTTATGCATCTATATGGCAAAGACATATTAGATAGTGCAAGATACAATTAGGAGATATGCTTATGACAATGAAAGAGACTGCAAATGGACCTGAGTGGGTAATGTGGGTTGTCCTTGCAATCTTTGTTATACTTACAATCGTACTTCTTTCAGGTAAAGGAGCAAACTTCATAGCAGGATATAATGATTTATCCAAGGAAGAAAAAGAAAAGTATAATGAAAAAAGATTGTCGCGTGTTTGCGGAGTAGGGTTTGGCTTAATTACCATACTTATTTTTATACTAACTGTATTTGGTGATGTAATTTCTGCTGCTTTTAGTTATGTATTTCTTGCAATAGTTTTGATAGATATAGCAGCGATGTTAATTCTATTTTCAACGTATTGTAAGAAGAAATAAAGAAGCATGCGAGAATAGTTTAATAAAGGAAAACATATGAATAAGAAAAAAGAATGGATTAGTTTGATACTAGGATTTATTGGAACAATGATTGCACTTATTGGAGTAAGAGCATTTAACATTAATGTGTTATATAGACTTTCAATGGCATCAAGAATGATCAGTGCAATAGAAATATATTTTCTAATAGCATTAGTTCCAGTAATTATTATGGTTGTAACTAAGGATAGATTTAAGGACTATGGCTTTAGTAAAGAGAAAGTACCAATGCAAATACTAACAGGTATTTTACTTGCACTAGGCATGTCGCTAATCTTAACAGTAATTCCTCACCTTGCAGGATATGGCTATTATGTATCAACATTTAGCGTATATAATGAATGGTGGAGATACTTATATGAACTTGTATATGATATTTGTGCAATTGCATTAGTTGAAGAATTCGTATTTAGAGGCTTCATCTATACAAAAGTAAAAAATATCTTTGGTGGCGATATTCAAGCAGTAGTAATAAGTTCTATCCTATTTGGATTATTCCATATATTTAACGGTAATGTTTATCAGGTGATCGTAACAGGACTCATCGGTGCATTACTTTGCGTATGCAGATTAAAAATCAAAAATTGTAGCACATTATCATTGATAATTGCTCATGGTTTATATGACTTTTTGATAGTTGTATTTACAGCTGTTTTCATGTAAACTTTATATAAAGGACTACTTAGTAATAAGTAGTCCTTTTTCAATATAGAAAAAAACATGAAAAAATAGTAAAAAACTAGTTGACAATTCACCTAAAGATGGGTATAATAGTTAACATAATGTAGAAAGAAGCAAGGCTCACCTTAAGCGCGTAATGCAGCAAAAAGGTTTAGGTTTTATACCTATCATAGAATAATTAAAAAACGCATAACTATGCGTATATTGAATTACTATGGAGTGAGCTTTTTAAGCTCATTTTTTTATTATAATTTTGGAGGTGCTATTATTAGTAAGCAAGAAGTATTAATCAACAATCAAATTAGAGCTAAAGAAATTAGAGTTATTGATGTTGATGGAACTCAATTAGGAGTTATGGGAGTAAAAGATGCAATGGAAATTGCAGAACAAAAAGGTGTAGATTTGATTGAAATATCACCAAATGCTGAACCACCAGTATGTAAAATCATGGACTATGGTAAGTACAAATTTGAACTTGCTAAAAAAGAAAAAGAAGCCAAGAAAAAACAAAAAACAGTAACAACAAAAGAAATCAGAATGTCAGTTAATATTGATAAACATGATATCGAAATTAAAGCTAAAAAAGCTGTTGAATTTATCGAAGATAAAAACAAAGTTAAAGTAGCTGTTGTTTTCCAAGGTAGAGAAATGGCTTATATGGATTTAGGTAAAAATGTACTAGATCAATTCGTTGAAGCTGTTGGAGATGTTGCAGTAGTTGATAAACCAGCTATGCAAGAAGGCAGATCTATGATGATGATACTTGCACCAAAGAAATAAGAATTAATAATTTAGGAGGAAACGATAATGGGAAAAATGAAAACTAACAGAAGCGCTGCTAAAAGATTCACAAAAACAGGTAGCGGAAAATTAGCTAGATTTAAAGCTAACACAAGCCATTTATTAAATGGTAAATCACCAAAAAGAAAAATGGGATTAAGACAAGGTACTTTAGTAGACCAAACAAACGAAAAAGTAATGAAAAAGATATTACCATATATCTAATGAAAAGAATATAGAAGGGAGAAATAACAATGGCAAGAGTAAAAGCAGGAGTAAATAAAAGAAAAAGACATACAAAAGTATTAAAACAAGCTAAAGGATATTTTGGAGCTAGATCAAAACAATTTAGTTCAGCTAAAGAACAAGTTCAAAAATCTATGGCTTATGCATATGAAGGAAGAAAACTTAAAAAGAGAGATTACAGATCATTATGGATCGTTAGAATCAATGCAGCTACAAGAGCAAACGGAATGAGCTACAGCGCATTCATGAACGGATTATCAAAAGCTGGAATCGAAATCAACAGAAAAATGCTTGCTGATATGGCAGTAAATGATGCTGCAGGATTTGCAACATTAGTTGAAACAGCTAAAAACGCTAAATAATTATTATTATATAAAAAGAACTGATTTTTAAATCAGTTTTTTTTATGCAAAAATTTAAGAAAAATTTTTGAAAAAAGTGCTCTTGACAAAATTTTTTTTAAAAAGCACTTTGAAAAAAGTTCAAAAAAGTTAACTTGACAAAAATTTTTTTGAAACACACTTTTAAAAAATTTCAAAAAAGTTAACTTGACAGAAACTTTTTAAAAATGAATTAGTCATAATAAATAAAATTATTGTTTACTTTATCTTTTATTTATTGTAATAAAAAATATTTGAACTATAATGAAGTTATAAAAAAATAAATAGTAAAGGAGTACGTATGAAAAAAATTAAAGCGTATGCAATTCTTGCATCAATGGTTTTATTTTTAGGACTAGGTTTTACAAAAGTTAGTGCTGCTGAAACTTATACACAAGATGAACAACTAGCAATTGATAAACTAGCAACAACAGGGGTTATGATTGGAACTGATACAGGTTTTGATGGTAAATCAAATCTTACAAGAGCACAAGCTGCTGCTATTATGGTAAGAGTAAAAGGTATCAGTGAAGATGAAGTTGAAAAAGAAAGAAAAAAAGGAACAACAAAGTTTAAAGATGTTAAAAAAGATCACTGGGCATTAGGTTATATTAACATTGCTTATTCTTATGGACTAGTAAAAGGAGTAAGTGATACTGAATTTAATCCTGAAGCTAAAGTTAAAATATCAGAACTTGTAACTATGGCAGTTAGAAGTTTAAATGCAGGTAACATGGTTGATGGTTATACTGAAGAATGGCCAGATAACTATATGAACTTTGCTAAAGAAGAAAAATTATTAACAAAAGTTAAAAGCGGAAAAGATGCTAATGCAACAAGACTTGAAACAGCATTAATAGTTGCAGATACTCTTGAAACAGATGTATGGAAAGTATCTGGAGTTACAACAAGTAAAGACGGAAATAAAAATACATATGCAAAACAAAAAGGTGAAACTTTATTAAAGAATGTATTTTATATTGATGTTTATAATGATCAAACTGTAGATAGTGTTAGTAAAACTAAAAAAACAGCATCATTTAAATCATCAAAAGTACCATCAACAACAGTTGATGACAAAGTAGATTTATCAAATGTATCAAGCAGCGATAATGTACTTGTTTGGTATAACACAAAATCTAAAAAAATAGTTTTAATTAAAAATGTAGAAAAAGGATCATATATTAAAGGTAAATCAATTGACTTTAGTAATATGAAATCATATACACAATCAACAGGTAAATTAGTATTTAATGTTGATGGAACAAATACAACTTACTATATTGTAAACGCAAAAGATACTGATACTATTTGCGAAGTAAATGGTAAGAAGATGACAAAGAAAGAATTAAATGACTACTTATTAAAGAGCAGTACAAACTTAAAAGAATTAACAGGTAGTGTTGAAATAACAGGAACAGATATTGATTACTTATACATTGGAACATATGATAAACTAGGTGTAGCAAGTGATGTATCTGGAAGTAAAGTTTATTTCTTTGATGAAGATGATGTAGTAGGAACTACAGCTCCTTCAAAAATTACAGTAAGCGATGATACATGTGTTGTTACAAACTTAGATGGTGATGTATTAGGCATCGATGGTATTAAAGAAGGATTCGTAGTTAAATATTATTATGATGAAACAAATAAAAAATATCACATTATGACATATAATAAAAATTATGTTGGTGATGTTGATTCTAGATCTAATACAAAAATTGAAGTGGATGATGATGACTATACAGTAAACTTTATTGGTACATATGTTAAACCAGATGAAGATGAAGAAATTAAAATTTATTTAAACTCAAATGATGAAGTAATTTTATATTCACAAGATGAAGATGTAATAGATATTGATGAAGAAGATGAAAATGATACTAAAACAAATTCTTATGGAGTAATTACACAAGCATATTATTCTAGTAAGAAACTATATGTATCTTTTAATGGTGGAAGTAAGAAAGAAGTTAATGTAACAGATACATATAATTTATTTAAAAAGAAATTTGATGATGAAGAAGAATTACGTGATTACATCATTGAAGATTGTGTAGGTTCATATGCACAATACAAAGTTGAAGATGGATATTATGTATTATATGAATTTGGTGAATATTGTGCATCTAGTGTGGATAGCATTATTGTAACACCAGATGAAAGAATTAAATTATCAAAATCAGATAAAAAGATTGGAACATATTCTTATAAGAGTCCCAAAATTTATGAAGTAATAGTAAAGAAAAATAGTTCTACAAATTATTCTTGTACAAAAAATACAATTTCATTAAGTGACTTATCAAACTCAAAATATTATGTAAGTTTAATAATGGAAGATGGATATGTAAAAGAAATGACAGTGTTTGGTGATGCAGTAGATCCTGTAACTCCAGTTACACCAGTAACTCCTGTAACACCAGCTAACCAAGAAACATCAGGTATCGTTTCAAGCGTTACTAATAACACATCTAAAAATAGATTAGATGTTAATGTAATAACAAATGGTGGTGTTGCAACATTTAGAATTTACGGTAACTTAACAACAGCTAGTGATTTAAAAATTGGTTCATATATTAAATATGAATTAGATGGAGATATCATTACTAAGTTTACTTTAAATCAAGCACCAAAAGATGTTGAAAAAATTAAATGTAAATTAATTGCTAAAGAAACATATGTAACTGTAAGATTAAATGATGATACAACAAAGAATATTAGTTATGATAAATTATTCTTAGTAAAAGCTGGATCAATTACAGATACAGAAACAGAATTTGCAGTTTCAAACTTATCATATACAACAAACGAACCAGCTAAAAATGGTAAAGATTCTAAGTATGCTGATAATGGAGCTGAATGTTATGTTTATTTAATTAACAATAAAGCAGTAGCAATTCTTTATAGATAATAATTAATTTATAATAATAAAAAAGATGACCTTTGTGTCATCTTTTTTATTTGATATTTAATTGTATTTTTTATTAAAAAATTATTGTTTATTAATATAGATACATAAAACAACAATGGTCGACTTAATAGT
>JAKSVV010000025.1 GCA_024407775.1 Clostridia bacterium | reverse complement strand
TATATTGATGATAAAACATTATACATTAAAGATAATAAAATTTATCACATAGGTGATATGGATAATAATAATTTAGATAATAATGAAGAAAATAACTTTGAAGAAATAGATGCTAAAAATAAATTAGTTATGCCTGGTCTTATAAATATGCATGGACATACTTACATGAGTTTATTTAGAAACTATGCTGATGACTTACCATTTAATGAATGGTTATTCGAAAAAATAATGCCAGTTGAAGATAGCTTAGATAAGCAAGACGCTTACTACCCAAATATGCTAAGCTGCATTGAAATGATTAAAACAGGTACAACTACATATTTAGATATGCATATGTACTCACCTTATTCAGGCAAAGCAGCACATGATTCTAAGATGAGAGCATACTTAAGTAGATCAGTCGTAGGTGATGATTTATATTCTGATCCTAGAAGATTAAATGAAATGTTAGATGAAAAAGAAAAATATGAAAGTGACTTAGTTAAATTTATGATGATGCCACACGCCATATATACAGCATCACCTAACTTAATAAAAGAAGCTAATGAGGAAGCAAATAAACTAGGTATATTAAAACAAATACACCTATCAGAAACTAACACTGAAGTTAATGACTCATATGAAAAATATAATAAGAGTCCTGTTGAACTATTAGATGAAATAGGTTTCTTAGATGAAAGAACATCACTAGCACATTGTGTTAAATTAAAAGATAATGACTTTAAAATTCTTAAAGATAGAAAAGTAACAGTAGTAACTAATGTTGCATCAAACTGCAAATTAGGTAACGGATTTGCTCCTATTAAAAGAATGCTTGATGAAGGTATTAATGTAACCATAGGAACAGATGGAGTATCAAGTAACAATACATTAAATATGTTTAGAGAAATGGGATTATTATCTTTAATACATAAAGGAGTAAATGAAGACGTATTAGTCTTAGGAGCTAATGAAGTATTAAAGATGGCAACAATTAATGCAGCTCATGCTCTAGGAAGAGATGATGAACTTGGAATAATAAAAGAAGGAGCCTTAGCAGATTTAATATTCATAGATCTAAAAGCACCAAACATGTTCCCAAATAACAATATAGTATCATCATTAGTATATTCAGCTAATGGTAGTGAAGTAGAATCAGTAATGATTAATGGTGAATTTGTTATGAGAGATAATAAAATCTTAACATTTAATGAAGATGAAATTTATGAGGGTGTTAATAATGTAGTTAATAAATATCTAGTAAAATAGATAGAAAACAAAGAAATAGCCTATTTTCTGTGGTAATTTTTACCAGTAGAAAATAGGCTATTTCTATTTACTTTTTCAAATAATTTGATACAATGAAATTGTTACAAAATTGTTAAATAGTTTAATAACTTTTTAACACATATAGTAAAGGGGTTAGAAATCATGAACGAAAACATGGATAAAAACATGAATGAAAATAATGAAGAAAAACCAACTTTTAAAGCAATGACTATATCTCAAGTTAAAAAAGAAAACAAGAGAAACAAAATGATGAAAGAAATTAGTGGTAAGAAAACACTAACAGGATTTATCATCTTTGTATGTGCCATAGCTTTAGTTTTTCTAGGATTAAAATTAAATAAGAAAATGTTAGTACTATCTATTGGAGATACTAATATCGGTATTGTTGAAAATAGAAAAGTACTTAATGAATATGAAGCTAAATTAAGAAAAGAAATTTCTGAAGAAGAAAATGTTTTAGACGTTGAATTCAAAGAAGAAATTAGAGTAGATAAGATTAAATTTGATAAGACTAAATTAAGTTCAAGTGAAAAAGTACTTGAAGGATTAAGAAATAATTTAACTTATAGAATTAAAGCTTATGTATTAGTAGTTAACTCAAATGAAGTAGCAATGTTTAAAAATAAAGATCAATTTAATGCAGTATTAAACAGAGTTAGAAACAATGTTTATAATGATAATCAAACATTTGATTTTGCTAATGAACAAAGTAAGATTAAAGAATACTTCTATGGAAGCATTCACATTGATTATAAATTTGTTGATCTTAATGAATTAACACAAAATGATAAACTAGTTAAGAGACTTGAAGAAAAACAAGAATCAAAAACTTATAAAGTAAAAACAAATGATTCATTAATAGTAATAGCAAATAAATATGATATGACTGTTGAAGAATTATTACTAGCAAATAGAGGTTTTACAGAAAACCAAGTTTTAAGAACAGGACAAGAAATTAATTTAGTATTACCAATGGCTAAACTACCAGTAATTAAATATACTGATGAAGAATATGAAGCAGTAGTTGAACCAAACGTAGAAAAAATTATTAACAATGATCAATATGAAGATTATCAATCAGTAATCGAAGCAGGTAGCGAAGGTAAAAAGAGAGTTAATGTTAGAATTAAAATGGTTGATGATACTGAAATAGCAAAAGAAATAGTAAAAGAAGTAGTACTTGAAGAAGCACAAACAAGAGTAATAGAAGTTGGTGCTAAGAAACTACCTAATAAACCTGAAAAAGGATTATTCCAATTACCAGTAAGAAACTATAGATTAATAACAGAATATTTCGGAGGAAATAGAGGAAGTTATAATCATAAAGGTGTAGACTTTGCTGATAATGGATATAGTGAAATATATGCAGCATACCCAGGTAAAGTAACATTCGCTGGATACGGAACACATGACAATGGTAACACAGGTTATGGATATTTAGTAATAGTTACTCACTCAAATGGATGGCAAACATACTATGCTCACTTAAAAGAAGATAGTATATGTGTAGAAGTTGGAGATAAAGTAGATTCTAATACAATGCTTGCATTAATGGGATCAACAGGAGATTCAACAGGACAACATTTACACTTTGAATTAAGAAAAAATGGTGAACATGTAAACCCAGCTGATTATATATTTGGAATAGAAGATTAATTAGATAATAATAATTTAGTTTACTTTGATTAATTAACATAGAAAAAAGGAGAACGTAAGTTCTCCTTTTTTCATGTTAATAATAAAAAAATATGAAGTTGTAAAAAAATTTTGTTAGTTTGCTTTGTTACTGACCGCACCAAGGTTCTGTGTAGTGATCACCAAAGTAATAAGTAAGATCTTTCTTAACAGTATTATCTTGGTATGTACCATCACTAGACTTAATGCTTCTATTAATCCTGCAAGATTTGATTGTACCGTTTAATGATTTATCGATAAATCTTAAACTGCCGTATTTATTGTTTGATATCTTAAATATATTAGCGTTGGTTGAATAGAAAACAAGTTCTTTGGTTGATCCATTTTTGTAGTGAAATGTCACTGTTCTTGGATACTTACCTAAGGACTTAGAATCAAGCCATTTTTTGTTATACTTATTAGGAACAGTTGCGGTATCTATAACTTCAATGCATTTATCAAGTGCATCACCTGTAACGATATAATATTCGTTAGTTTTAGTAGTGGTATCAAAGTTAATAGGCCAGTCAATCTGAACTAAGTTTTCGGTACTAATATATTTATTAAAATCTTCTCTTTCCTCACTAGCCGTAAGACCATTAAAGATGAAGAATACAATAAAAGCTAGAATTATTGGGATTAATATTCCAAGGTAACAAAGCAAATTTTTGAAGAATCCTAAAATAGTTTTCATAATTTCTTTGTCCTCACAAATGTAGTTGTAACAAACTATAAAATTTTTCTAATCGAGATTATATCTAAAAAGTGATAAAAAGTAAATATTAATTAATAAAATGTACTATTTTTCTAAAAAATTCAGTGTATAATTATTATCAGATAGCATGAATTTTTTGTTGACATTGACCCCAAAAAGTGATAAAAATAAGGAGTTGCTTATTGGATTTCTCAAATATTGATAAAATCTATAAAAAATAAGTAAAAAACATGAAAAAAGTTATTGATAATAATTGACATTATATACAATATATGGTAAAATGGTAACAAGTTTATGTTATTTTTTTAAGGAGTGTAGTTATGAAAAGTATTAAAAGCATGAAATTAACTAAGATTTTAATATTATTCTCATTAGTTTTTCTAATGTTATCTACACCAGTATTTAACTTTGTAACACCTGTATTCGCAAGTGAAGTTGTAGGTGAAGAAGAAGAGGAAGAAGATACAAGCGTCTTCCATATTGGTGTAAACAGACTAGATAGCTTAGAATCAAACAGAGAATATTTTAGTGATAATGTAATGAGCGTTGCTAAAATTATCTTCGCTTTCTTAGTATTTGTAATGATTATCTTAATTGGTATCAAAGCAATTACTGAAAGCTATGATGGTAAAGCAAGAGCACAAATCATTGAAAAATTTAAACATATAATCTACGGGGTTATTTTATTCTCTATCGCTACAGTTATCGTAGCAATAGCAGCAAACTTCCAAGAAACAATCCTATCAGATCTTTACGATACTGAATATGCAGAAATTTCAGGACCTGCTGAAATTGATGAAGAACTAGAAACAAACTGGCTAGCAAATATCATTGAAATGGGTCTTAAAGTAATTGGTAGATTACTTGAAATAGTACTAGAATTCTTATTCAGCATTGTATCAGGAAATGGATTTGATAGCGCATTAGATAACCAATACACATTAAACAATGTACTTTTCTTAGCTGACTTTGGTGACTCAATTGACATCAATGCAGTTAATGACTACGGAGTGAAATTATCAACAGCACCATTTACAGTAGCTGAATGGTCTAGATATACAAAAGCATATATCTTCCTAGCAACAGTTGCAGTGCCACTAATGTTTATTTCAATCATTACAGTAGCATTTAACTTAGTAACAAACGCAGGAAATTTTGAAAAAGTAACAGAAGCAAAGAAAACAGTTATGAGAATAATCACAGGAATTATTATCATTGCTCTTGGACCATATCTATTTAGAGCAGTACTTACATTCTTCAATATGTTAGTATTCTTAATTCCAGTAGAATTCTCATTTGATATAATTATAGAAGATATGGATGACGCCAATGGATTACTATCAGTAATTACATCACTTTGGTGGTTATGGATAAAATTCAGAATAACATTACTATTTGTAGTAAGAGAAATTATGCTAACAGTTATGTACGTAATTACTCCAATAGTAATTGGATTCTGGGCAATTAGTGAAAAAACAAAAGCATTTAATAGATGGATAGGTGAAACAATAACTAATGCTGCTACACAATTCTGTTATGCATTAGTATTCTTCATAGCAACAATTGTTCTATCAGGAGTACAAACAAATGCATTCTTTACATTATTATGGTTAAGCATGATGTTAAAACTAGCTGACTTCTTTAAAGAATCATTCCAAAACCTATTCGACAAATGGAGTGGAATCAACGAACTTCAAGTTTCAGATGGTATGGCAAAATCAGCAAGAGGATTCAACAGAAAACTTGCAGAAAGTGCTATGGATAAAATTGATCCAAACAGAGTTGGTGGATTCACAAGAGGACTATCAAATATTTACGCACTTACAGACTTTGCTGAAAGTGGTAAACTTGGATTTACAACAAAGAATATGGCTATAGATAAACAAGCTAAAGCTGATAAAGCTGATGCAATGGCATTAATCAAAGACTTAAATGCTATTAAAGCTAGATCAGACTACAAACAACTTGTTGATCATGATGTAAAAGCGCCAATCGAAAGTTGGTCAGATTCAGCTCAACTTGAATTCTATTATCAAAGACTTATGTCAGCGAAAAATCAAAAAGAAAAAGACAAATTACAAGGAAATATCGATGCAATTATTGCTGCAAATCCTGGAGATAATGGAATCAAGACAATTGTTAAGACAAATAACGATTTAATGAAAGCAGTTGAAGATTACGATAAACAAGCAATTATTGCAGATTACGCTAAGAAACAACGTAAAACTGATGGTGATAAGACATTCGGAAAATTTTATCAATCACCAACTATGGGAATGGTTGAAGCAAGAGCATATGAAGAATATGAAAAGAGCATGAAAAAGACAATGGGAAAATCTGAAATAACAATGCCATCAACAGTAAAAATCGGAAATTCCGACCTTAAATTAGATGAAGAAAAAATTAGAAAACAAATGGTTGCAAGTGGATTTAATCCTAACCAAGGAACAAATCCAAACTACAATAATGAAAGACTTCAAGCAATGAATCAAATTGTAGCTCCAGTAAATAAAGCCTTTGATTCTGCTAATAGAGCAATAAAGAATCAAGAAAAAGGAGCTTCAATTGCTACAGATGCAATAAAACAAGAAAATATAAATAAATCAAATTCAGCAATTAAATCTGCTATTGAATCTTCTCTAGAACTATATAGATCTAATGGACAAGAGTTAGATAAGAAGATGGCTAAGAAATTAACTGACTACACAGATATGTTAGGAGCTAATGGAGAAAGCGGAATGCAAGAAAAATATGCTGAAGAAATAGAAAAAATGACAAAGAAAGATTAATTAGTTATGAATTGTTAATAACATAAACAAAAAAGGATTCCTATCGGAATCCTTTTTTATTTGCTTATTTGATAACAAGTTTAAGAGTTAATATATTCTACTAAGTCTAATAATGTGAAATTTGGTTTTTCGGGTTTTATTCGATCTTTTAATGCATTATTAATTAATTCCTTCTTTAAATTTATCATGTAACAGTCAGCAGAATCCAAATATTCAGAGTTTTCTTTTAGGAATGGATCCCAAAACTCTTCATAATATTGTGCTTCTCTTTTAAGTCTTTCTACTGTATCGTCTTCTGTAATATACAATGAATATCGTGAATAATTATGTGCAATCTCTTGTACACAATTGTAAGAATTATGATCAATTAATGTATCTTCTTTTTCATGACATTTATCTAAACGAAGACCTAGATTAATATTTGTATTTCTACTAATGTCGTTGCAATAAATAGAAGGTGAAAAATTAAAATGAATTCTCTGCAAATATCCCCATCTAATCCAAAAATAAGTTTTTCTACAAAAATCTGCATAGAACTGGCAAGATTCGTTAAAGGATAATTTTTTTCCGAAAAAGGTTTTTCTTATAAAACGATTGTTAAGGATGTCATCTCTCATAACAATAAATGCGTGAGCATCGGATGAGTCTGCTGTTTCAGTAAATATTTCTTTGTAATTACTTTTATTGAAGTGACAATAGCTTTCTTCATCAAATAAAAAACCATGTGAATAAATGTTGACTTCGTCATCTATACAAATGTGGGCACAGTTCATATTGATAATTGATTTATCAATATGTAGAGCGGCTTTATCTTCGAGTAGCAGATAAAAAATGTTGTGACAACAATCTGTTATATTTGCAATAAAAACTTGTCTACTTAAAATGAGATGTGATTTGTCTTTTATATTTACTAAATAGTAACTAATATTATAATTAGTTTTGGCAGTAATGGAAACTCGCGAATTTTTTGCCAGAATTAATACATTTACAATGCTTGTTTTTTTGCTTTCATAATTTGAAACATTAATGTTTAATTTGCTCGTTGAATTATTTTCAACAACTAAAAAATCAAGGTTTGTAAATACAAGATTTACAGTTCCTTTACAATTAATAAATTTAATAGATTTTGTAATCTTATTTTTTTTAGATAGTTTAATTAAATCAATTTGTGCATTGTTAAAATTAATGTTTTCAAAAATTACATATGGAATTGTTAAGTCTAGATCTGTCTTACCATTATATGTTTCATTAATAAAAATTAAACCAGAATTCTTATCATATTTTTTATCTAAATCTTGCGGTTTAGAGTAATATACATAAGAGATATTATTGCAATAATTTTTCCATGAAACTCTTCCTAAAACTAGTGAAATATACCCAAATAATATTGTAAGTAAAGACAATAATAAAAATGTATCGTCACTGTTTGAATATAATATATATGTGTAAGAACCTAGGATTATTGTAATCACAAAAGATACCATTAAATAGTTCTTCGTTTCAAGCATAAAAATCTACCTCGTTTGTTATCAATAATTAATACTTTGTTATCAAAGCAAGCTTTCTACTGGGAGTATATCATAAATACCACATTTTTACAATAACATATCTAAAAAATGCAATAAAAAAAGAGCTTGGGAAAGCTCTTCTAAAAGGTTATGAATTATTTAGTTGTTAGATGTTTGAAGTCCTTCTTGCAGCATTTGCGCAATTGTTAGATTTACTAACCTGTACTCCGAAGTGTGAACAACGTCCGCACTGGTTCTTTCTACAATTCTCGCAATTATGCTCACAATCCTTTGAGCAAGTTACATCGATTTCAAAATACATATCAGTCTTATTCATAGCAAATACCTCATACCGGTTATAATTTTTGATTTCAAAACACCGGCAAAATTTGAAATCAACCATGTTATGTGTATATTTTACCATAAAATGACATTTAAGTCAATACTTTCATGTAATTTTATTATCATTTTTTATATTTTTTATACGATATATAATATAGTAGGAACTTTTTCAAAATTTCACAAAAAAACTGTGAAAAATGTTGATAAATTCACTACTTTTAGTAGATTTTTTTTAAGAATGATTATATAATAGACTCAAAAAAATATAGACTAAGAAAAAGGAGGTATCACTTATGGCAAAACATACTAGAAATAAAAACATTAAAACATTTACTGATGTTGAAAAAGATGAGCTAATAGAAGCTGAAGAAGAGTTTAATAATAAGAACAGCTATAGACCAGTTAAGACATTTATAACAAATGCTAAAGGTGCCATAGATGATGCATCTAATTCTCAAATGAGTGAGACTGATGAATACGGAAACAAATATCAAACAAATGAAGATGACCTATCTCGTATGGAACACTCAATATCTGATAGTTCTAAAAAAGTATCAGATCTTATTAACAACATTAAACGTAATGATTTAAATAAATCTCGTGATGAAAGAGACGCCCTAAGAAATGCACTTAATGATGCAAATAGAGAAAGATTTAACAGTGGTAATGTAACTAATACAGAAAGACTTCCTTTTGTTGATAAAGAAACCATAGCTGAAGCTGCTACTACTAGAGAACAAAGTGCAGCTAATAAAGAATTCTTAGATAAAGCATTTGACTTACCTGCTAAGAAAAAAGGTTTATTAGAAAGATTTACTGATTTTAAAAATAAAGCAGTTACTAAAAGAAAAGTTAAAGTTAAAAAAATAAAAGAAAAAGGATTACTAAATTCTCTTGTTGAAAAAACAACAGGAGCTGGAGCTAAAACAGTCATGGGAATTATCCTTAAGTGGGTATTCATAGTAGTAATAATTATATTCCTATTTGTTATGCTTATATCAGTAATCTTTTACTTCTCAAATAACTACACAAGAGATCCATCTAATAACCTAGATGCTAGAAGACTTGATACTAGAGTTGCTAGAGCAATCTATGCAGTTAAAGAAAATGATGCAATAAAAGATTTATATAGTGATCTTATTTCATCATCTAGTGGAGAATTAAAAACTAAATTTAAAAAGAATTTAAATAAATTAGTTCCATCTGATGCTCTTGAAAAATTAAGAGCAGCTGAAGATCCAGATGAAGCATATATCCTTCAAGATTCATCAAATTGGTACTTACTATATCTTGAAAGATTAAGTTATGCTTATGGTGGATATTTGGATTGGGAACCAGAATATCTTGAAGAAGGTGCAGCACTTGCTGATACTACAGATAGAGATCCAGCTGGTGAGAATGTAGATAGATGGAGACAAATTGCTGAAGAAGTAGGAAGAGAAAATGGTATAGATCCAAACATCTTACTAGCACTTGTTGATATTGAATCAGCAGGTAATCAGCATGCAGAATGTGGTTCACACCAAGGCCTTGGTCAAATAGGTGAAGGATTACTTTCTAGTTACTTTAAAAAAGGTGACAAATATTATGGATGGACAGATGACATGCGTATGCCACATGATACAGGTTCATGTGACTGGCGTGATTCTGATCACCAAGAAAACGCAAGAATGCAATTTACTTATATAGCAAGAAGATTAACACATCAAATGGCAGCATTCTTAAAAAATAATAAAGGCGTTTCACTATCATCAGCATCAGCTAAAGATAAGAAAACAGCCATAGCTTTTGCAGTCACAGGTTATAACCAAGGTGAAGCAAGACAGCTTGCATTATATAAAACATATGGCGACATGCTTTATGATGGTGATGGATCAAATTATGCAAGTAAATTTTTAAAACACGTTGATACAAGACTTCAAGGTAACTATAAAATGGTTGGAGCAAATCAAGCAAATTACTTAAAACTATTTTATAAATTCTATAACTATTATTCAGGAACAACAATTGATAGCGCAATGACTGATATTACTAAGTGGTATGAAGCAGGTGATATTAATTCTAAGAGTGGTATAACATACGGACCATATCCTGGACCAGTTACAGAACAAACAAAATTAGTTAAAGGATCAAGTGAAAAAGATACAATAAATGAATTAAAAGAAAAATTCTATGTTGAAGAATTAACATACATAGTAGATCAATATAATAGATGGATGAAGAACTTTACAAATTACTACTTAAATAATTATCCAGATAAATTTATTTATGATAAACAAGGTAACTTAATACCAGAAATATATGAAAAGAATGTATATGGTGAAGATTTACCTAGCGTAATAAAATATCAATCATATATTCATAGCATGATTGATGCAGTAACAAGTTATGATACAAAGAAAACTTATACTGGAGAAACAGTCAAAGAATGTTACGTGCAGTTAATAGATGATTTAAACAAAGAATATAATGATGAACTAACAAGAGAAGACCATGATGAATTACATGAACTATTAAATGATCTAGAAGATGATCTAGCAATAAATAGATATGAAATGAGTTTTGAAGTATTAAGAACAGTAGATAGTGATAATGAAATGTTAAAGAATGATGAAGCTATCGAAACACTTGAAAGATCATTATCATATTCAGTACCAATTTATGAGTACTACACATTAAATAAAAATAAAGCAAATAAATCATTCTTTGATTATGAAATCTATAATGAAAATTATTATAATGATGATTACACATTAAAGATTGAACATAAAGCATTTCAAAAAGCAATAGATAAAATTAATAACATAAATATAAATATAAAATCTTTAGTAAAAAATAAATGGAGTGCTGATAGACAACAATCAGCAGAACAAAGAATAGAAGATGCATTTAATTATATGTATTTAAATAATGAAAAACCATATCAGTCAAAGAACCATTATACATTTATGCCAAAGTATCCTGATTTATATTATTACTATGTATCAGGAAGATTCTATGACAGAATGGTTGAAAAAGTTCATGCTGATGAAATATATATAAATGGAACACCAAATCAAAATACAAGCTGGAGTACTTGTGGTAACCCAGGAGTTGAATGGACATATCAAGGACTAGAAACAGAAGTACTAAGAGATTATTATTTATCAAACTTAAAACCAGCATCATATACATCACTAAAATACATTGAACAATTTGATTATGTTGGAGTAGAAGATGGAGATAGAGATATCGAAAGTAAAGAACCAACTATAACATATCTAAAAGGAACAGTAAAAGATGATGATGGTAATGAAGTAGCAACATGTTATAAAAAGATTGTATCAAGACAATCAATGTATCTAAAAGAAAAAGTAAGAAATGCTACAATTAAAAATAGAGCATTAAGAAATAAATAAAAAATATAAAAAATATTTTTATATATTTTAAAAAATAATTTATTAAGGAAACAAATTATGAAAAACAAAAAATTAATTATTAGTACATTACTAATTTTATCATTAGTATTAGTAATGCCATTTCTTAAAGAAACAAAATCATATGCATTAGATAAACCAAACTATGCAGAATGGCTTAGAGATTTATATGGATATGGTGATGAAATATCTGATGAAGAAATAGTAAAAGAAAAAGGATTCGAAGATGAAGCAGGAAGAGTATTCTTTAAAAATCCAGGAACACTTACTTATGATTTATATTCAGGTAAGGGTGAAATAATTAGTATTATTAATGGATATCAAGTTGGAGAATATGATGAATGGGGAACAACACTTGGATATTTAATAGATCTTGCTGGACTTGAATTCGTAGAAAACTTTTCAAAAATAATTCAATATTTCCAAGGTGATTTTGCTAACGTATCAATGATAGGAAAATATACTATTAAAAGTAGTGGATGTGGTCCTACTTGTATGGCAATGATCATTGACTCTTTAACAAATGCAAACATAGGTGTTGAAGGAATGGCAAAGTGGGCAGTAGATAATAAATATTATCTAGCAGGTCAAGGATCAAAGTGGTCACTAATTCCAGATAGTGCTGCAGCCTTTGGATTAAATTGTAACGGTATAAGAAGAAATGATTCGCAAAGTTTAGCAACAGCTCTATCAAGTGGTAACCCAGTTGTTATGATTTGTGGTAAGGGTGATTTTACTAGCGGAGGACACTTCATGGTACTAACAGGTATCGATGAAAATGGAATGGTATCAATCAATGATCCAGCTAGTAGAAAAAGAACTAACACAAAATATCCACTATCACAAATAATGGCTAATGCAAGTCATAAACAAGGAGATAGTGCAGTTACATATTGGCAAATAAGTACACCACAGGCATAAAAAATTAATAGTAAATTTTTTAGGAGTAAAGAATAAATTATGAATACAAGAAATATAACAAAGTATATGTTATTAGTATTATTATTTTTAATAGTACTAATAGCACTATCACTATTTAATAAAAATAATAATGAAGAAGAATTAGATGATATTGATGAAGAAACAAATATTGAAGGAGATTATTTTGATGAAGATGAAATTATCTTAAATGATTTTTCAAATTTATTTAAATATTATCCAACATTTGAAGATGGAGTAAAATCTAGAGATGAAATATCAAATGTATTAAAAGAATATAAAACACCATCAAGAAACTTCATAGTACAAAATGAAACTTTAGATATTGATATGTTATCTTTTAATATTATTTCACTAGATGATGAAAAAGAAATATATCAAGTATCAATTACTAATGAACAAACAATAGTAGCTAGAGTTCCAGAAGTAAAATAATAAAAAAATATGAAATTAATTTATAAAAATAATTTTAAAATAATTTATAAAATTTATTTATAAAAAATATAAAGTATAAAAAGAAAGGAGCATAAGTTTATGAATAAAAATAATTTAAAAAATAATTTAAATAAAAATTTAAATGATAATAAAAACAAAAATAAATTTGCTATTAAACTATTAGTATTCGTTCTATGCTTCTTATCATTTACTTTTATAATAGACTCTTCTAGTAATAAAAAAATATATGCAACTATTAATAAACCAACTTATTCTGATATGATAAAAAATAAATATAAAGAAAAAGATTTATCTGATGAAAAAGCAGAAAGTTTAGCTATGGAAGAAAGCACACTAAAAGATGCTTACTCTAAGGGACTAGGCAAAAATGAAATTGAAGTAACTAAAAAACCTTTCTACGGAAAATATCCAAATGGTTTTACAGGTGCAGTTAACTTTAGAAAAAATAATTTCTTACTATGTGCTTATTCACTTCGTGATTTAAATGGAGCAGAAGGATTCCAACCATTACAATCTGGACTTACTAACACATTAAATTATGATCATCAAGGATTTAATGAAGCATCATGGAAGAGATATGGTATGACTAGTACTAATACTGTTAAGTGGTTACTATATCAATTTGAAATAAAAAAATTACTAAGAGTATATGAAAATGTTGATTACTTAGTTTTAAGTAATATTTATAAAGGAACATATGAAAATATTATTAGTGAAAAAGATACATTAAAAGAAGTAGTAGAACTTGTAGGAACAAATGGATTAGAAAATTTAACTAGTGGAGATCTATTACTTAGTTATGATGATGAAAATGAAAAAATAAATTATGTAGGAATATATCTAGGACAAGATGAAGAGAAAAAACATTATTCAATGAGTCCAAATAAATTAGCATATAACTCTAAGGATTACTCATTACATGTATGGGCATTAAGTTATATCAATTCATCAGATGTATATCCACAATACATTGATGGTAAATTAAATTTTATATCAGGAACAAAATATAACTATGGTATAAAAATTAAATTTTTAAAATAATAAATTAATGAATTAATAAAATTATATTATTAAAGAAAGGAGATAGCATGAGATACAAATATAAATATGTCATAATGAAAATACAAGACTGGTTAACAAACTTATTTAGATCAAAAGCATTTATATATGCACTAATAGCAATCATACTTGGATTTGTAGTTGTAGGATTTAGTGTTAAAACAAAAAATCTTGTTGATGAAAATTTTTATCTTAATGATCAACTAGAACTTAGACAAGCACAAATAGATGCAACAGAAACAACAAATGTAACAATGCAAGAAATAAATCGTGTATCAAAACTATTATCTTTTTTCTTTAATGATGTAATAACAAATAAGAAAGTAATAGTAAATGGAATTAGCGAAGAATTTAATGATATATATGATTATGATATGCAAATACTAAGCTGTACAAAAGCTGGTGATACATATGAAGCTAAAATAGTCATAGCAAAACCTATGAATGATTCTGATGAACTTATGTATGAACCATATAAGAAATATGAAGTAATAATAGTTGGAACAATCAAAGGATTAAAAGTTGATTATATAAATATCATTGAATAATACAATTAAAAAAAGATATACTCCTCTACTTATTTAAGTAGAGGAGTATATTTTTTTGATTATTAATTTTTTAGCTGAGTATGAAATATAAAAAAGACGATTATTAGTACATGACATTATAGGAAATAAAACTAAAATAATAGATTATACTTACTCGAAATATGCAAAAAAAGAGGTGATTATATGTATTTAAAGCGATTTCTTGAGGATGAAATTAACAAAAAATGAAGTAGAAATTTTTCTACTTCATTTTTTAATTTTATAAAATTACTATAAATTATATTTACATTTCATTAGGTGCTTTTATACAAACTAATCTTAAACCATCTTTTAATACTTTTTTAACTGCACTTACTAATGCAATTCTTGTTGCTCTTACTTCTTCATCATCTACAACGATTGCAAATTCATTATAGAATTTATTAAACTTTTGAGCAAGATCAATTAAGTAACGACATATATATGATGGTTCATTTTTTTCTCCAGCAGATACAATTGTACTTTGATAATTATTTAATGCTTTAATAACTTCAAAAGTTGTTTGATCTTGATATAAGTCTGGATTAATTTTTGATAAATCAGTTTCACCTGCTTTTTTAATTAAGCTATTACATCTTGCGTGAGTATATTGTAAGTATGGTCCTGTTTCTCCATCAAATCTTAATGCATTTTCCCATGAGAATGTAACATCTTTATTAGCACTATTATAAAGGTTAATAAATGTCATAGCACCTATACCTATATCTTCAGCAACTTGTTCTCTATTTTCTATTCCATCACGTCCATTTTGAATCATGATTTCTAATGCTTTTTCTTTTGCTTCAT
>JAKSVV010000024.1 GCA_024407775.1 Clostridia bacterium | reverse complement strand
TATTTTTATTTTAATTTTTATAAATCAATATTAAATTTTTTTAAGATATCTTTATTAGGTGTAATAAATAATGTTTTATTATTTACAAAGATAACAAAACCAGGTTTAGCTCCACTAGGTTTTTTAACATATCTTCTTTCTACATAATCTATTGGTACTTTAGCTGATTCTCTTCCTTTACTAAAATATACTCCAAGATTAGCAGCTTCTAATAATGTATCATCACTAATACTATCTAAACCTTCACCTTGTGTTTTTATAATAACATGTGATCCAGGAATATCTTGTACGTGTAACCATATATCAGAATCTTTTCCTACTTTAAATGTTATCTCATCATTTTGTATATTATTTTTACCTACATAAATTTCATGTCCATCACTAGATATAAATTTATATGGTTTAGATATTTCTTTATTACTTTTATTTTTGTTTTTATTATTACCTTTATTTTTTAATAGTAATATTTTTTTCTTTAAGTATCCACCTATTTCTAATTCTTCTCTTATAGTATCAATATCACTTACACATGTTGCGTTATCTAAATAACTAATAACAGTTTCTAGATATACTATTTCTTTATCTATTTCTTCAAGTTGCATTATAGAATTCTTTAATGCACTTTTTGTTTTATTATATTTTTTATAATATCTATTTGCATTTTCTTGTGGTGTTAAATTTTCATCAAGAGGTATAGTAATTTCTAAATTACCATCATAGAAATTATTACATATTAATTCTTTATCACCTTTATGCATTTGATAGATATTACTAAAAATTAAATCACCATATATTTTATTAGTTTCATTATTTTTTGATTCATTAATTACTCTATGGTGTATTTGTTTTTTCTTTATATCTTTATGCATAATATTTGTTAGTAAGTTTTTTAAATCTTGTGATTTACATTTTAGTGAATTATTAATTGCTTTTTTATCATAGAACTTACTAATCATTTGTGAAAGATCATCATAACTAATACTTGTATACTTACCATCTTTTAAATAGTAACTTAAATTAGTAACATGAAAATCTTTAGGTTCATCTTTATCAAAGTATATTTGATATTTAATATTAGTCTTATCTTTTTCTTCATCATTACAAATTAAATCTGATATATATACAATGAATTTTATTAGTAACATTTTTATGTTAGAGTTAATCATGTTAACATCATCATCACTTAAGCTATCAATGTTTTTAATGTTATCTATAATAAAACTTTCACATACACATTTACTTACTCCTAAAAAATAATTAGAAAGTAAATTAATGATATTACTTTTTAAATATAACTTAGAATCATGTCCTATCATTTTATTGTAACTATCACATAACATATTTAATACATTATCTTTATCATCATCACTCATAGATAAAATATTAGTGATATCAAGTTTATTATCATCAAGTACTCTTTCATATTTTATCTTAGGTAAGATAGTTCTTTTAGAACTAATAAAATTAGTAACGTGTTTATAACTATCTATAATTATATAATCACTATCTGTAAGAATTAAATTTGAATACTTACCCATAACTTCAAGAATAAGTTTTAAATTAACTCTTTCTTTAAAATCATTAAGAGCATCAAAATTAATTTCTATAATTCTATCAATCCCAATTTGTTTAACTTCAGTAAGAATAGCACCTTGTAAGTACTTTCTTAAATTAATACCAAAATTAGATTGTTTTTCATCCTTAGAAAAATCTTTATCAGTAATATATAACCTTGGATAAGATGGGTTAGCACTAATTAAAAGATTGCTATCTCTAAGATCAAATATTACCATGTCGCCATTAGCTATACTTATTTTATTAACTTTTTTACCTTCGACTTTATCTTTGATTTGATAAACTAGTTTATTAAGTACAATACCATCTAGGGCCATATATACCTCCTCAATTAAATTTAGTTTACGATAAGTATAAACCAATAATTCTAAGTATTCAAGAAAATATCTAAAAAGCCTAAAAAAAGACAAGAAAAATCTTCCAATTAGTTGCAAAATCACATCTATATGTGGTATAATAACAAAGAACTAAGAAATAAGACAAAATAATATATATATTTGGAGGAATAAAGATGAAATTTATTACACATGAACACTTAAAAAATGAAATAAATGAAAAATTAGGAGAAGAATTAGTAGTTTCTAAATATGAACTAGTAATGTTAATAGCTAAAAGAGCTAATCAATTAGCTGAAGAAATCGCCATTGAAGAAGAAAATAAAGTATATGAACCAGATGAAAAGATTGTTATGAGAAAAACAATTTCTGAAGCAATTGGTGAACTAGAAGAAGGAGCACTAGACGTATATAAAGACTAGTTAGCTTATATAATCAATTAATTTGAAAGTAGATTTAAATAATATTATATTAAAAGATAATAGATATGGCTTGCCATATCTTTTTTCTTTTTATAAAAAAATAATTTATTAATAAATTTTTTCTTATAAATTCTTTTCTTGAAACTTTTTTTATTTCATGTAGTCTATATATATGTAAATAATTTTTAAAGGAGGATTTTCTTGTGAAAAAGAAAACTATAATTAGTTTAAGTATTGTATCATTTTTAGTCTTAGCACTAATAGTTACATTATGTACTATTGCTAGTCATAAAGAAAATGAGATTGAAGGGTTTAAAAGACTAAAAGGTGATTATGAACTAAATGAATTTTTAAATAATGGTGACTATAAAGACTATAGCGCGAGAGAAAAATTTATTAATATTTTAACATTACCTATATCATTAGGAAGTGGTGGTTACTACTATCGTGGTGGCGGAATGAAATATGTTACTAATGGTTTTGATGAAAACATTGTTTATGAAGCAGAAATGGACACTGTTGATATGAATATGAAATCATTTGATGCAGGTACTAAAGAAGTATCAGTAACTAGTGAAAAATTAGCTTCCGAAGAAACTGGAACTAGTGACATTGACTACTCTAAAACTAACATTCAAGTAGTTAATGTTGATGAAGCAGATAGAATTAAAACTGATGGTAAATTTATTTATACTATTAACAATGAAGTAGTAAACATTGTTGATGCATCTAATGCTTCTAGTATTAAAGATGTTAAAAAGATTGAATTTGAAGATGCTGTTCCTGTTGATATTATGCTTAACGAAAAATCTAATAAGTTAGTAGTAATAGGATCAACAATGAAATCATATGATAATAATACTATTGTTAATATTTATGATATTAATGATGACTTTAAATTGTTACAATCATCAATATATCAATATAACTATGTAACATCTCGTATGATTGAAGACAGAGTAATAGTAATAACAAATGGTTATACATATGATAGATCTAACTTTGAACCTATCTATAAAATTGATGATGAAAACTTTACTATAGATTCTAAAAATATTTTTGTTAACCAAAAATATTTTGAAAATGGATTTACATATGTAGCAAGTATAGATTTATCTTCTAACACACAAAATGTTTATGGTTTAACATTAAACACAAATCAAGTTTATGTATCAGAAGATAATATTTATTTAATTAAAGATTACTATGATTGTGCAAATGAAGAAGATATAAATATAGGATGTATATTTACATTCAAAGGAATATTTGGAGCAAGTGATATGTATGACTACTCATCATATAGAGAAAGAACAAAAGTAGTTAAACTATCTCTTGATAAGAAAAATGAAATAGATGTAAAAGCAGTTAAATCATTAGAAGGTAGAATTATAAATCAATTCTCATTCGATGAAAAAGATGGATATTTAAGAATAGCTCTTGATAAATTAGGTGATGACCATGATGAATGTGGAGCAGTTATCTTAGATAAAAACTTAAACATTGTTGACCATATGGATGGTTTAGCAAAAGCTGAATCAATATATGCAGCAAGATTTACAGGAGATAGATTATATCTTGTAACATATAGAAATATGGATCCACTATTTGTAATAAGTTTAAAAAATAATAAAATAAAAGTATTAGGAGAATTAAAAATACCTGGATATTCAACATACCTTCATCCTTATGATAATGATCATTTAATAGGAATAGGTGTAGATACAAAAGAAAATGTATTCTATGATGACTTTGGAAGAGTAGTAAGTACAAGTGCAGATACTCTAGGACTTAAGATGGCATTATTTGATGTAAGTGATGTAACAAGTCCAAAAGAAATATCTAAAGTCACAATAGGTGATGAATATACAACATCAAATATCTTAACAAATCATAAAGCATTATTATTTAGTAAAGAAAAAGAATTACTAGCAATACCAGTAAAACAAAATAAAGCATGGGTAAAACATGAAGTAAGTTTTAGTGGTGAAGATATAGGATCAATAACTAGTGCATATAGTAACTTATATGATAATAATGTAACTAGTGATAATGGATTTGCAGTATATAGTATAAACTTAAATGATGGTATAAAACTAAAAGGATATGTATTCCATGAAAATACATATAAAGAAGGAGATTATAGATATTATTATAGATATAATTCTGTACCAGTAAGAGGTTTATATATTAAAGATAATCTATTCACAATATCAGATGATTATATTAAAGTAAATAAATTATCTAACTTACAATTAGTAAGTAAATTTAATTTAAAATAAAAAGTAATAAGGAGAAAAAATATTATGGAAGAAAAAAATAAATGCGGATTTAATACTGCATCATTAGTATTAGGTATAATATCAATATTATCAGTATTCTTTTATTATATAGCATATCCAGCTGGAATACTTGCAGTAATCTTTGGAGCAAAAGGATTAAAGAAAACAGGAAGTAGTATAGCAAAAGCTGGACTTACAACAGGTATAGTTGGTCTTAGTTTAGTAACACTTATATATATGATTTTTATATCTATAATTATTTTAGAATATTAGTTTGAAAAATAAAAAAGAAAATAAAAAATGAAAAAAATATAAAAGAAAATGAAAAATGAAACAGCACTGCTGTTCCATTTTTTATTTGTTTAATTTTTTTCTTTTTTTAATCAATAATCTGCCTGCACTTATTGCTCATGTTTAGCTGTCTTTTAAGTTCTGCATTTTCTTCTTGGAGTTTTTCTTTCTCTTTATATGAAGTTAAAGCATGAACGCCAACTCCAGCAATAAAACCTAATAATAAACCACAACCAGCAAACAATAAATTCATAACCTATGCCTCCTCATGATGAATGTAACCAATACAATCTTCAACTGGTTTTTCATATTGTTCAACTTTACAACTCATGTTTTGACAAGTTCTACAATCTTTAGCTGCAATCTCATTATCTAATCTTTGCTGCTGTTCTTGTGTAGGTTTCTTGTCATCAGGAACTTTTTTTATTTCAGTTCCTAGTTTGCTGAGTTCGTTTTTTAACATATCACTCATTATTTTATACCCCCGTACTTTTAAATAAAAAGCAAATTTATATATCGATTTGAATTATATAATAGAACTAGGTTTAATGCAAGAAAAAACAAAAAATAAAAGACCATGCTATTGCATGGCCTTTTTGGTTACTTAGACCAAAAATGTGGACAGTCTTGTCCGGAATGAGGATCGACGTCATCATAGAAATGACATGAACTTGTAAAAGTATCATAGTAGATACAATTTTCACAACATTCGGAGTCAGGTGAATAGTTTCCTTCTACGGAAAAATCATCTGAATTGTCATAATCGTCATCATCAAAGTAACCCATAAAAACCTCCTTTGGGGTAATGTATCCTATTGGACACGGGTAAACCATACAATGGTAGTATATCCATATGGATACGGTTAATAGTTACATATATATTATACCATGTTTTCAATAAAAATTCTATTTAAGAAAGACAAAATGTTGGTTTTATGATATGATATATTTATAAACAATAAGGAGTAAAATATGAATACATCAAATTATAAAATCGAAAAGATGACATATGAAGAATATTTAAACTTTAAAGATTTATTCATAAGACCATATGATGAAACTGAGTTTAATATAAAACAAAATGAAAATAGTTTTAGAACAAGAAAATATTTTAAGATAAGAGTTAATTTTGATATAGTATATTTTGAAGCAACAATAGAAAGAATATATTTTATTAATAAAAATATATATGAATATGATGATGAAACTATTATTAACATATTTAAAAAAATAACTAATTTAGGTATTAATAAAGGCGTATGCTTTTACATAAATACATTTGATTTTGAAAAAGGTGTATTTAGTGATTATGTTGATAATGAGGATTCTAAAAAACGATTTGCTAATAATAATGAAAAAAGTTTTTATATAACTAATATTAAAAAAATTCAAAAAATTAATATCACAAATGAAAATAATATTTCGTATGATGATACAATAACTGTTGAAGAAAAAATGATTAATGGAGCAAAAGAATTTGTTTTGAAATCTAAGAACGGAAAGTATGCTAATCGTTATAAAGTTTTAGATGATAATTCTTTATTCCTAATAGAAATATTATATGAAAGAATAATAGAAGATGCACCTAAAAGAAATGTTGATGTAAATGATTTCTTTAACTTTGTTGAAAAAGGAATTTCTATGATGCAAAAAGATTATAAAAATATTTATACTTATACAGATTTGAATTTTGAAAATAAATATTTACCTAATATGGATTTTATAGAAAAAGATTATTTAAAAATGTATAGCATATAATAAAAATCTATTATACAAAAAGAGCATAATAATTGCTCTTTTTTCTTTGCATTATAAAAAACTTATGATAGAGTAGAGTAAGAAAAAGTATATAAGAAAGGAGAAAACTTATTTATGGATAGATATGTTAATGTCTTATTATCTAACTTTACCAAAGATAATGGTGATCATATATTTACATATAAACTAAAAGAAGATATGGACTATTCTAATATTAAAGTTGGAATGAGATGTATTGTACCTTTTAGTGCTAAGAACTTTCATAATGAAGGATATATCATAGAAATAGATCCTAGTATTAACTATGATAAAAGTAAAATAAAAGAAGTCATATCTATTCCTGATAGATATGTTTTCTTTGATGAAGAAATGCTATCTCTTGCTAAGTTTATGAAAGAAAAATATTCTTGTGAACTTAATGAAGCCATTGGAGCATTTGTTCCCGAATCAGTTAGAAGTTTAAAACAAAAAGAAGAAATGACAAAGTATATATCGCTATCTGATAGTTTTAAAAACCTAAGTGATAATGATAAATTAGATACTATTAATAAATTAAAAAATAACAAAGCAAAATTAAATCAAGGTTTAATACTTGAAGAATTAATGAGTTATGAAAATAAAGATGACAATGCTTATAATGCTATTAAACTTAATGATATTTTATCTAAATTAAATATTAAAGAATCAACTATTACTACTATGAGAAAAAATGATTTAGTTAATGTATATAGTGATTATTTAACATTAAACTTTGATGATAAAATTAATAAAGATAAAGTTGAAAATAAAAATATTACTACTTTAGATTTTACTTTAACTAATGCTCAAGAAAAAGTTTATGAAGAAATAGTTAATGATAATCATAATAGTAATGATAGTAATGAAAAATATAATGATGAATATTTACTTAAAGGTATAACAGGTTCAGGTAAGACTGAAGTATTTATTAAACTAGCTAAACATTATACTAGTCTTGGTAAGAACGTTATCATACTAGTACCTGAAATAGGTTTAACACCCCAAATGGTTTCTCGTTTTACTAGTAACTTTGAAAACATATCTATCATGCACAGCAAACTTAGTGCTAGTGAAAAATTAGCTGAGTGGAAAAAAGTTAAAGAACATAAAGTTAATGTTATCATTGGACCTAGATCTGCAATATTTATGCCTATTAATAACATAGGACTAATAGTCATAGATGAAGAACATGAAAATACATATAAGAGTGAACAAACTCCTAAATATAAAACATATGAAGTAGCACGTTACAGAGCAAAATATAACGGAGCAAAATTACTTCTTGCTAGTGCTACACCAAGCTCTGAATCATATCTTAAAGTACTAAACAAGGAAATGAAATTATTAGAACTTAATGAAAGATTTAATAATAAACCTCTTCCTGAAATAGAAATAGTAGATATGAAAGAAGAACTTGAACGTGGTAATAAATCTATGTTTAGTATGAAGATGGCAAGTTCTATTAAAGAAACATTAGAAAGAAATGAACAAGTAATTTTATTCTTAAATAGAAGAGGATTCTCAACATTTGTATCATGCAGAAAATGTGGTCATGTTATGAAATGTGATCACTGTAACATTCCTTATGTATTCCATCAAAAGACAAATATGCTAGAATGTCACTATTGTTTTAGTAAGATAAATAATGTTAGCATATGTCCAAACTGCGGAAGTAAATACATCCGTCACTTTGGTGTAGGTACAGAAAAAGTTGAAGATGAAATTAAAAAAATCTTCCCAAAGGCAAGAGTATTAAGAATGGATGCAGATACTACAAGAGAAAAGAACTCACAAGAAGCAATGCTTAATGCTTTTAAGGAAGGCAAGTATGATATTCTTGTTGGAACACAAATGATAGCAAAGGGACATAACTTCCCAAATTGCACACTTGTAGGTATAGTAGCAGCTGATGCTATGTTAAACTTCCAAGACTTTAGAGCAGCAGAAAGAACATTCCAGCTAATAGAACAAGTATCAGGTAGAGCAGGACGCGCTGATAAAGAAGGAAGAGTAATAATGCAAACATACGAATCTGATAACTATGCACTAGAAGCAGCAAAGAACTATGATTACGATAAATTTATTAATGAAGAATTAGCATATAGAAAGATAATGAATAACCCACCATATTCATACCTAGAATACATTGTATTCTCAGGTACTAATGAAATGATGGTAAAAGAAGAAATAGAAAAACTAGCTAAAATCTATAAAGATGACCTAAAACTAGAACTAAAGGGTATCGAAGTCCTAGGACCAGGCCCATGTATGCTAAGTAAACACAAAGATAACTTTAGATATCAAATAATATTAAGGGGAAAAAATGAAGCAGGATTTGATGACTTAATTAGAGAAAACGCACTATCTGGTTTAGCTCAATATAAAAGTGCTTCAAAAAATCAAAAAAATATCCTAATTCAGTTGAATTTTGACTAGATCTGTGATATATTTACCCCATATAAAAATATACAAATTTTGGCAAAAATACATCAAATATTGATAAATAAATAACAATAACAAATAAACGAAAGAGGTAAGAAAGTTGGCTTTAAGAACAGTTAGGGTAGATGAAGACCCAATATTAAGAAAAACAAGCAAAAAAGTAGAAGAAATAAATGATAAAATCATCGAATTATTAGATGATATGTATGACACTATGGTATCACAAGACGGTGTAGGGATAGCAGCAGTACAAGTTGGAGTATTAAAAAGAATGGTACTTGTATGTATCCCAGATCCTGAAAAACCAGAAGATGAATGGATGACACTAGAAATGATAAACCCAGAAATACTAGAAAGAAGTACTGATACTCAAATAGGTATGGAAGGATGCTTATCAGTTCCAGGTAAACAAGGGGAAGTTGAAAGACCTAAAAAAGTAAAAGTAAAATACTATGATAGAGATATGGAAGAACACATAGAAGAATATGACTCATTTGGAGCTATAGTATGTTGTCATGAAATAGATCACTTAGATGGTATACTTTATACTGATAAAGCAATGAACCTTGAAGATATACCAGTAGAAGAATAATAAAAAAACAAAAAACAAAAAATAAAATAATTAAATAAATATAATTTTTAATAAAACAATAAAGACCAAATAAAAAATAAAAACTTAATTCTAATGAAAGGCTAGGAAGTAAGATTATGAAAAGTGCGTATATTACAAATCTTATGACTAAATACGGCATCGAAGAAGATGACGCAGAAATCATACATGAATTAAAAAAGAGAATAAGAAAGATTAGTCCTTTAACAAAAGAACAAAAAATGCAATGTGATGTTTGTGGTAGTTCTAGTAAGGATGAAGAAATCTATAACCATCACATGGTTAAGGTAGAATATTTAGCTATCTTAGCATATTATTATGGTCTTTATAAAAAAGAAAAAAATCCAAACTATGTACCAAATAGAGGTGATAGTGATTTTGAAAAGAATACGCAATCAGAAAGAAATTATATTTATGTATTAAGAAAAGATAATGATTTATATATACCTTGTGTAGCTATTTGTGAAAGACACCACAATATGATTCATGAACTAGCTGAAGACTTCGCAGGAACACAAGATAAAGGTTTACTAAAGAAAGCTAAACCAAGAGAACTTAAAGAATTATATGATATCTTCCAAAAAGAAGATATAGATATATACTCACATATTTTTGAAAACACTGATGACCTTGAAGGTAGAGAATATTATATTAGTTATTTAAAAATATGGAATGATACATTAGGTAAAGCAATGGAAAATCTAGCAGATCAAGTTGATGCAAGATTAGATCCAGCAAGATGTCGCGATGAACTAAGTAAGAAAAATAGAGCAATGCTTACAGACTTAAGAGAACAAATAGATCTTCAATTAGTTGCAACAAAAGATGCTCTAGAATATTTAAATCCAAATTTTGATCTTGAAGGTGAATTAGACATCGATGTAAATATAGACTATGAAGAAGAAAGAAAACTTGAAGAAGAAAAAGCATTAGAAGAAGAAAATAAAGATAAAGTAATAATAGATGCAAGTACATTATTTGATGATGAAGCATTATCTAGTTTTAGTATTGAACAACTAGAAAATATGTATCACTCATTAATAGTTGCTAGCGAAGAAGAAAACAATGAACAAGATGAATTATCTGATGATGAATCAGATAATGAAATCGCTGAATAAAATATAAAAAAATAAAAAAACAAAAAACAAAAAATAATTTCGTTTGAAATTGGTGTATTATTACACTATTTAAAAATATATATAACAATTAAACAAAAAACAAAAAAACAAAAAAGAAAACAAGAGATATTAAATTAATGTAACTTATTAACTAGCACCTAAAAAAGGAGCAAAGACTATGGGTGAAAATAAAAATTCTATCCTTGCAAAGTTATATGATAAATCAGCAGATTTACTTAATGATAAAGGTGTAAGATTTATTTGTATAGCATTGTCTTTTATAACAACAGGTATCTTAGCATATAAAGTAGCAATATGTTCTGACATATCTTTATTTATTAAGATAGTTGAGTACATTAGTTTTGTTTTTGCATTAGCAGTATCAGTTCAGTTTTATCTTTCAAGTGAAGATAAGTATGATAAAGATTTATTAATCTATCGTTTTGGTATAGATCCAGTAGCTAATAAACAAAGATTAAAAAGAGACTTAGAAAATACTCTCTCTGAATTATTCTTTGCTATCATCATTGGATTTATAGAATATCAACGTAACGGAATGCAAATCTTCTTGCTTAATGGAACTAAGAATATGATCTTACTATCATTCATGCAGACAATGTGTATGTTTTATCCTTTTGTTCTTCTTATTACATTTTCATTTGTAGTAATTAGATACTTAATAACTAAAATAGTTATAGCATCTAAACAGGAACAGGATGAAGCATGGCCAAAGATCCAAAAGGAAACACTTGAGATCTGTAATGAATATTCTAGAAGATTTTTCGAAACAAGAAACGATGATGAAGAATTTAAAGTCATCGGAGAAATAAGAGGAAGAATAGACAGAATAAGATATATAAATCTTTTTGATAAGAGATACAAGGATTATATCTTAGGAGCTGTTATTAAAACTCTTTTAGTAGAACGAGAAAAAACTAGAAAGAAAATGTTAAGAGTATATGCTGCACAGCAGATTAAAAAAGAATTCGCTGAGTATGACAAAACTGGTGATGAACTTTTAAAAGAAGCAACAAAAATTTAATATTGAAATAAAAAACAGCCTAAAGTATTTTAGGCTGTTTTTTATTTATAAAATATATATTTATTTATAAAATATTTTTTTATTTTAATAAAGTATTCATAAATTTAACATCATGTCATATAACTCATACTAGATAAATGCTAATTATCTTCCTATATTATAGAGATATAAAATAAAGTAATCATTGAAGAAAATAAGGTGTTTACAACTTTCTTATTTAATATTATTATATAGTTATTATAAGTATTAAATATAAGTATAAAATTAATTAGGAGAAAATTAGGAGAAGCTTATGAGTACATCAATGAGACAATATCTATTAAGAGAACTTGGTCTTGAAGAATCTAAAAACTTAATGAATGTATCAAAGTTTGTTAGATCATCAACAAGACTAGAACATGATGAAAAATGTGAATGCTGCGTATGCAAAGCACCAAACAAACAATATTACCCACATGAAAAAGGTGCTGAAATAATATACAACCATCATGTTATGAAAGTTGAATATCTTGCAATACTTACTGATAGATATAACTTATGCTATCCTAAAAAGAAAGCTAAATCTCCTAGTGATTTAAAAGCAGCAGATTATAAATTTGCACCAGGCTTTATGATATACTCACCACGTGTTGGAGTATGTGACATTCATCACACAATGTTCCATGAACTAGTTGGTGATAATGAACTAGATATTATTAGACAAATTAAAATTAATGAATCAGAAAATCTTATAGATGTATTTAATGGTTTCTGTGATGATGTAAAATTACATTGTCATGAAGGTGATAAAGATAGTGAAAACTTACAAGGTTATAAAAGAACATATCAAAGCATATGGGATGAAACAGTATTAAAATCTCTTACTAGATTAAGTTACATTTTAAGAATTAATGAACTTAAATCACAAGTTGGTTTCTTATCTGAAGAAGAAAAAGAAAGTACATACTATAAATATGAAAGCATCCTAAGTGAAATAGATAGAGTACTAAAAGATACTATTGATTATGATAAAGCTAATAATTTAAAATTACCTGACGTTGAAGTATTCACCCAAGATGAATTAGAAATGTTAGAACAAGAATTAATAAATATTAGTTTTGATAAAGGTATCGAAGGAAATATGGATGATTATCTAGATGATGATGATAATTCATATAAGATAACAGAAGAAATGTATGAAGAAAGTTTTGATGAAATAAATTCACATGTAAGTAAGAAAACAACTTTAACACTTAGTGATATATACAATGAAGATATATTTGTAGATTATACTGATGATGAACTAGAAGAACTTATGAACATGATGGACATTGAAACATATTTAGATATGATATATGATGAATCTAGAGATTGTGATGATGAATTAGATAATAATAATGATCAAAACGATGATGATCTAGATGATGACATTGAAGCTTAATGCAATACGCATATATATAATAGTAGGAAAAATTATTTTTCCTACTATTTTTTTATTTAATATATTGTTGACTTATAAATAATAATGATATAAAATTGATGTAATACGAAAAGATAAATATATTCAATGAAAAGAAGAGTAAATAAATTAGCTTAGTCTAAGAGAGAAACTATTTGGTGAAAAGTTTTACAAGCGTTTATTGAAAGCTACCTTTTGGAATTATATGAAAACATATACGCCCTTCCCGTTAAAGAAGATAATGAGGTTTATAAAATATTAATTAAAAATATTTAATGATAAAAAATATTTTATAAATAAATTAAGGTGGTACCACGAGAGTTCGTCCTTATATACATCAAGGTGTATATAGGAACGAACTTTTTTATTTATAAAAGTTTAAAAAGTTTTATAAAAACTAAAACTAAAAAAATATTAGGAGGTAAATGTGAAAGTTTTAAGAACAACTCAAAAAGTATCATTACTTCTTGTTGCTATTATCCTAGTGATTGGACTTGTCGCGAACAGCTTCATGTTTATCACTAATAAAAAAGCAAACGATAAGTATGATGCATTAGTGACTAATGCTATAGATAATGGATATACTGATGTATTTAAATCTAGTTTTATGAGAGAAGATATTTCTTTCGATGACGTAGATTATTACAGACTAGAAGATTTTAATGCAACTAAATATGGTAAGGCTACATCAATTAATTATCTTATTAAAAAAGATGACGAGTTTATAAAAGAAACAGATGATACAGAAAATCTAATTGTTCTAGGAAAGAAATTAGCTATCTTAGAAACTAATGAAGATATATATCCTTATGACTTTTTAATCATTGATTGTTATAAGATAGTAAGTAATAAAGATTACAATAAAGATGATATTATGTCTTGCGTATTAAAATTAGATATAGTTTTAACATTTTTATTTATAGTTACATTTTTAATGTTTATATTCGTAACTATAATTTGTTTAGTAAAAACTTTAAAAGAAAAAAGAAAAACAAAACTAAAAAATAAAAGATAGATTAAAGGAGATTATTAAAATGAAAAAATTCACATCAAAAGAATTAAGAAAATCATGGATAGACTTCTATGTTGAAAGAGGACATAAAGATGTTGGTGCTGTTTCACTAGTATCTGATGGTTCAACAGGAGCTATGTTTAACGTTGCTGGTATGCAACCTATTATGCCATACTTACTTGGTAAGAAACATCCACTTGGAACAAGACTATGTAATGTTCAAGGATGTGTTAGAACAAACGACATTGATGGTGTTGGTGATAAGAGTCACTTAACATTCTTTGAAATGATGGGTTCATGGAGCCTTGGTGATTACTTTAAAAAAGAAAGATGTCAGTGGTCATATGAATTACTTACAGAAGTATTTGGATTTGATAGAGATCATTTAGCTGCTACAGTTTTTGAAGGAGATGAAAATGCTCCTAGAGATGAAGAAGGTGCAGCATATAGAATTGAATCAGGATTTAAAGAAGAAAATGTTTTCTTCTTACCTGCTGAAGATAACTGGTGGGGACTTGAATATGGTCCATGTGGTCCTGACTCAGAAATGTTCTATGTAAAAGATATCGCACCTTGCGGACCAAACTGCAGACCTGGTTGTCATTGCGGTAAATATACTGAAATCGGTAACGATGTATTTATGCAATATGATAAACAACAAGATGGAACATTAAAACCACTTGAAAAGAAAAACGTTGATACAGGTTGGGGACTTGAAAGAAATCTAGCTTTCCTTAACGGTGTTGATGATGTATATCTTACAGACTTATTTACAAGTGCTATTAGTTACATGGAAAAAGCATCAGGAATTAAATATGGTAGTGATGAAAAATCTACTAAGTCTATGAGAATTATTGCTGACCACTTAAGAACAGGTGTAATGCTAATTGGTGATGAAGCTAAACTTCTACCATCAAATGGTGGTCCTGGATATGTATTAAGAAGATTACTAAGAAGAGCAGTAAGACATGGAAGAGCATTAAACTTATCAGAACAAGATTTATTAAATATTGCTAGCACATACATCGATGATGTTTATGCTGAAAGTTATCCATTACTTAAAAAGAACAAAGATTTTATCTTTGATGAACTTAAAAAAGAAATTGATCGTTTTGAATTAACACTTGAAAACGGTATGAAAGAATTTAGAAAAATAGCTGATGCTATGAAAGATGAAAAGAAAGATACTATGGAAGGTAGTCAAGCTTTCTATCTATATGATACATTTGGATTCCCTTATGAACTTACATTAGAAATGGCTGAAGAAGAAGGACTTAAAGTTGATGAAGCAGGATTCAAAGCATCTATGGAAGAACAAAAGAAGAGAGCAAGAGAAAATTCTAACTTCTCACAAAAAGCAG
>JAKSVV010000023.1 GCA_024407775.1 Clostridia bacterium | reverse complement strand
ATTTTTTAATTATCTCATATATTAATAATATATCACAAAAAGATATTTATACAATTTATTTCTTATAGCTAATAGATAAGAATATATCTTTATAACTTATTTATTTATGGTTTAAACAAGGTTTTTAAATTACTTAAATTAACTCTTATAATGACCCTTAAAAAACATAGAATATATCAATACTAAATATATATGGAAAATATTGACAAAAGTATGGATTTATGATATAAATAGTACTATCTAAAAATGGATTTAAGATTCACATTTTTAATTGCAATTTAATACAAAAAAAGTAGCTTTATTAACAATACAGAATCTTACTATGGAGGTAAATAAAAACTATGCTAAAAGAAATTAGCGAATACTATGATGGTTTTAAACTCCTTGGAATTAACAAGAATTTCTTAGACTATTTTGAAGACGTATATGTCTTTGAACACGAAATTACTGGTGCTAAGATTTGTTACATTCCAAGTGACATTCCTAACTTAACTTTTAATCTCAGCTTTAATACGCCATGTAAAGATAGTACAGGTGTTAGACATATCATTGAACATTCAGTCCTTTGCGGATCAGAAAAATATAGATCACTAGATCCATTCCGCGATGTAGCTAATAGATCAATGTCTTTCTTTATGAATGCATTCACAGGTATGAGTTACACATACTATCCATTCTCTACAAACAATGAAACTGATTTTCTTAATCTAGCTGACTTTTACTTAGATAGCTGTTTTAATCCTCTTATGTTAAGAGATAGAACTATCTTTGAAGCAGAAGGCTGGCACTATGAATTCAGTGAGAGTGGCGAGTTAAAAATTAATGGTGTTGTATACAACGAGATGAAAAAAAGTATGACTGATAAAGGTCAGGTATTAAGAACACAGGTTCTTAATGATATCTTTCCTAAGTCATCAATAAGTTATGTATCAGGTGGTGATCCTAAGTACATTCCTAAACTTACTTACGAAAAGTTTGTTAGTTATCACGATAAGTACTATCACCCATCAAACAGCTTTTTATGTATCTATGGAAACATGGATATCTCTAAGGTATTTGAGATAGTAAATTCTTATTACTCAAAGTACCAGAAGAGAGTAATCAAAGATGATTACATCTACCGCGAAAGATCTGATGATAAACATGAATTTGTTTCAAGTTTTCCAGCGACAGAATATGAAGCTAGTACTGACTCAAACATTGTAAGAGTTACATACAAGTTTCCTAAAGTTGTTTGTCCTCAGGATGAATGGTTCATTGAATTCTTTGCTCGCTACACTAGATATGGTGCAGACACAAGATTAAAGAGAGCCATTATTAAAACACACCTTGCTGATAAAGTATCCACTGTTGTTACTTTTAATAAGATTGGTTCTTACTTTATGGTAACAGCCGAAGGTGTTAAAAGAGAAAATGTATTTAAGACTAAAGAGTTAATTAAAAAAGCAATATCAAGCTATGTTAAGCTTACAGAGAAAGATTTCGAGAACATGAAAAAATGTCTTGATATATTCATCTATGATGAACATGACAAGAACTGTGAGAACTTTCCTCTCCAGCTTACTTCAATGCTTACAAGAATTAATAGCGAGCACGAGAATGTTTTAACATGCGAGTCGCGTAGCTATCTTAAAGTATTAAGTGATGACATAGCAAAGAATGGTTGCGTATTATTTACAGAAATCATTAAGAAGTATTTCGAAGATAATGTTCCTTATGAACATATCTTTTATCCAGATACTAAGTATGGCTTAAAAATCGATAAGAAAGAAAAAGCTAGACTTAGAAATAAGCTTAGTAATCTTAATGAGAAAGATTGTTTATCTATCATCGAAGAAAATGAGTTAATCATTAAGAATAGAGAAAGAACATCTACTCCTGAAGAGATTGCAACAATCCCTAAGTTAACACTTAGTGATCTTCCAAAGAGCATTAACTGGATAGATAATGAGTCTATAATAAGAGGCGGAATACCAATTAAGTATTACGAAGCAGGTTTTCCTGGAGTAATATGTGCTAGATTTAAATTTGACTTAAATGGTCTTAGCATTGAAGAACTTCGCTACGCAAGATTAATAGCTGAACTATTATTCTATGCTGATAATAAGTCTAGGAGCGTAGCAAAAGTAAGAGATGCAACAAACAACTTACTAGTAAGTAAGATGACAACAGTTGATGCATCAGACATAGCAGGTGACAGGTTCATTGTTGAAGTAGAAATTAGATATGAAAAATTAAAAGAAGCATTTGATTATTTAATTGAAACATTCAAAGATAAAAACTATGGTGATACAAAATATCTCCATGAAGTTTTAATTAACTCAAAGAACGCTGTTGCAGGTAACATCGTAAACAATCCTCAAAATGCTGTATCATCACTTCTAGTTGAAGGATTTAGCAGAGCAGGATTTGTAAAAGCAATGTGGCAAGGAATGAATTTCATCGATTTCATAGATGAATTGCTTAAGATTTTTGATAAAGGATCCAAGAGTGAACTTGATAAGTTATCATCAAAACTTAGAAGAATTTCTAAGAAGATCTTTTCAAAAAATAGATTACAGATTGCAATCATAGCTAGTAATACTGCTTTAGTTAAGGATATCTTAGCACCTAAGTTTGTAACAATGGGAAGAGTCTTAGATCGTAAGAGACAAGATGTTTATCCAGGTTACGATATACTTGATGTAAATAAAGCAATTGTTATTAACTCACTAGTTAACTATGTAGGCATTAGATTTGATATGAGAGATCTTAAGATAGGTCGTTATGCAAAACTTGCAATAGCATCAATCTTAAGAAATGAATATCTCTGGCAGGAAGTTAGATTAGTAGGTGGTGCTTATGGAGCTCTTTGCTCTTATAGCTACGAAGGATATCTAACAGCAATATCATATCGTGATCCGCATTATAAGGAGACAATAAATCGCCTCCGGAGGATGTGCTTATATCTAGAAAACTATGATGGAAACATCGAAGATGTAATCATAAAAACTTATGCATCATTAGAAAGAGTAGATGGAATTTATTCAGTGGTAGATAAAGTTTGTGATCTTGAATTCGTAGGTATTAATAAATACGATTACGCAAAAGAAATAAATGAACTCTTATCATTAACTATCGAAGATATTCATGAAGCAGGTCGTGTAATGCATAAAGCATTAAAAGATGCAAGATATGCATCAGCTGCTAGAGAAGATATCTTAAAAGAAGATGAAAAGAGATACTATCACTTCTACAGATTGTAATTTGCATTACACATTGTAATTATTGTAACTTATAAATTAGCACTTCTATCAAAGTTAACTATGTTATAGATATTTTTTAATAAATAATAATAACAATAGTTAACTTTGATATTATGGGTAGATATATGAGGTAAAGGATATGGGCTTTATTATTATAGGAGTTATACTTTTAATTATAGCCATTGCTGCTTATATGCATTATGATGACTCAGCTTTTAGATTTTTTATAGGAATGGTTAGTGCTTTCGGATTTCCAATTTTTTTTGCAATCAGCGTGTTCTGTGCAACTGGATATGAAGAAGCTAAAGTAGAGAGCGTTACAATGCTTGAACCAATGGGCAGTGAAGGCACTTATGTTTTCTTTGACGGAGATACAATTTCATTTTGTGTAGAAGAAGATGATAAGCTTGTTATAAAAGAAGAAACAGCATCAAGCTTTATAATACGAGAAGTAGATGAAGGCGAAGAAGCTAAGATAACAAAAACAGTGAAAGAAGGAATCGGTAACTTCTGGGTACTTGGTAAATCTAAAAAGACAATTAGATTCTTAGATGTACCTAAAGGTAAACTGGTACTAAATTAATTATTGTAACTTAGTATAACTTATAACTTATTGTAACTTATTGTTTGTTTTTAAATTCTTATGAGGCGAGAGATATGGGATTATTAATTTTAGGTATTTTAGTTGTTGGTATTATTATTTTTGCTATTAAGATTGATGAACCTTTTCTTACAACTTTCTTGTTAGTAATTGGTGCATTTGCACTTCCTTGTCTTATTGTATTTGGAGTAGCAGGTACAGTTGGATATGAAGAAGCAAAGGTAGAGAGTATAACTTATCTAGAACCTATGGGTAAAGATGATTCTTATGCTTTTCTTGATGGAGACTTGATCACATATTGCATTAGTGAAGATGGCAAGCTTGTTATAAAAGAAGATACATCAGCAAACTATGTAATAAGAGAAGTTAGCGAAGATGAAGATGCTAAATTAGTAACAGTAGTTGAAGAAGGAATCGGTAACTTCTGGGTAATGGGTAAATCGAAAAGAAGAATTAGATTTTTAGATATACCAAAAGGAAAACTAAAAATGGCATACATGCCTGATAACATTTTTTAAAACGAATGATAATTTTTTGGGGAAAGAATTATCAAAGTAAGAAGTAGTTTTAAAAAAATTTTTTGTTTCTTATGTAAAAGGGAGATTGCATATGTTTATAGTATTATTTGAAGTAATAGATATTATTCTATTATATTTCATCATAGGTAATAAAAGATTAACTGAAGTTGAAGAAAGTTTCTTCGGTATCTTTTTTATCTTACTAGGTATAGCTATTCCGTTATTCTATTTTCTATCTAGATAAATTGATAGTAATAAATAGTAGCAGTTAGAGTAATAACTTAGCAAATTGTAACTTATAAATTAACATATGTTTTTTAGTAAAAGGGAGAGATAAGAGTATGTTATTAGTAGTTCTTGGTATTATAATTATCATATTAGGCATTATATTAGGTGAGAGTTTATTTTATGACTGGGCAGCAGAAATTATGTTTGAAATTGTAGGTATTCTTTTAGGTATCGTAGTAATTTTGACTGGAGTACTTGCTCCACTTAGTGGATATGATGACTATAAGGTTACCGAAGAAAAAACTTTATCACCTATGAAACTTGATAATGATAATAGTTGCTACGTAGCAGTAAACATTAACAATGAATACGCATTTAAGGTAGCAAAGGAAGAAGATACTTATAAAACTATCTATGTTGATGCAGATTCGAATTTGGTTAAGGTAAGAGAATTAGATGAGATAACAAATCCTCGTGTAGTAATTCTTGTAGCAAAACCAAAAAAATCAATTCTTACATTTGCATCAAATAATCAGAGAGCTTATGCTTATCAGTATGTGTTTGAAGTTCCAACAGGAACAGTATATCAGACCATTGAATAGATAACTAAGCTTGATGGTTGTATTTAGGAGTAAAAAGATATATGTCATTCTTTATATATGAAGTCACAAACATTATATCGTTATATGTAGTCATAGTATATGGAGATAGATTTATGAAAAGACGTATACAAAGTGCATTTGTATTTGTACTAGTAGCAATAAGCTTACTTAGTTATTTTTATAACTTCAGAGATTTATTTCCTGCATTGATTACTTAGCATAGAAAAATTTAATATTTATTAAACCATGAGAAACTATACATATTTATATGTATAGTTTCTTTTTTTGTTGTTACTCTATAATTGTTAAATAAAATTATATGTGATACAATAAATTTAAATAGATAAGTAAAATAGAAATGAGGAAAGAAAATGAAACTATTAGAATTTGTTTTAAATAACAATGAATATTTAGAAGATTTTACAACAAGATTTACTTATCATTCAAATTCCATTGAAGGTAGTACTCTTACATATGCTGAAACTTATGCAATTTTATATAATGATAATACATTTAAAATTCAAGGAAAAGAACCTAGAGAAATATATGAAGCTATAAATCATAAAAAAGCATTAGATTTAGTATTTAATGAGCTTAATAATAGTAATGATGTTAGTGAACAATTAATTAGAAAAATCAATAAAATTATTAACACTGATATTAAAGATTTAGATGGATATAGAACTGTTCAAGTTTTTATAAAAGGTAGTGAACATATACCACCTAAACCTGAACAAATACCAAATTTGATGATGTATTATGTTTATAATTACAATAATGATAGTGATGATATTTTTAAGAAGATAGCTAAATATCATATTGAGTTTGAAAGAATACATCCATTTGAAGATGGTAATGGTAGAACAGGTAGAATATTAATAAATTATGAGTTATTAAAAAATAATATAGCACCAATTGTTATTTCTGTTGATGATAGAGTTAAATATTTTGAATATCTAAAAAATGAAGATGGAGATGGTCTTGCTAAGTGGTTCTTAGAATTATCTAATAAAGAATTAGAAAGATTACAATCATTTGGATATGATAATAATGAAGAATAGAAAGTTGAATTTAAAAATAGAAAAATAGTAAAAAATAAAAAACAAAAAAAATAACAAAAGTAAAAACAAAAAACAAACAAGCAAAGTTATAAATCACTTTGCTTTTTTGTTTGACATTCTTACTTTACAAAAGCATAGAATAATGATATATTTTTATGCGGTAAAAATGTTTTTGCATATTTCATTTTAATTTTTAATAAATATGCACTAGTTAGTTATAAAGTTTTTTTAGGAGGACATTATGAGCTACGCAGATGAACGGTTTAAAATTGCTTGCCGTGATATCATTAATAATGGTACTAATACTAAAGGAGAAGATGTAAGAGCAAAGTGGCCTGATGGCACATATGCTTATACCTTAAAGAAGTTTGGAGTACTTGATGAGTATGACTTAAGAAAAGAATTCCCTGCTATTACATTAAGAAAGATAGCCCTTAAATCTTGCATGGATGAAATACTTTGGATTATGCAAAGAAAGAGTAATAATATTAAGGATTTAAAACCAGCTATCTGGGATGAATGGGCAGATGAAAATGGATCAATAGGACTTGCTTATGGCTATCAAGTAGGTCAGCCTTTTATCTTTAAGAAACCAGCAACTAAAGCTGAGTTTGATCTTATTGAATCAAGATGCGTTAACTTCTTTGGCGAAGGAAAAGGATTGCCATCATTATCTAGTTCACCAAGAATTAAGATGATAGAACTAGATCAAATGGATAGTGTACTCTATCAGCTTAAGTATGAACCATTTTCAAGAAGAATAATGATTAATACTTGGAACTTCCAGGATCTTAGTGATATGAGATTACAGCCATGTGCTTATAACTTTATCTTTAATGTTGAAAAAGATAACAGTGATAATAGTAAGTTAATACTTAATGGTATGCTTGTTCAAAGATCACAAGATATGTTAGCTGCTAATGGATGGAATGTATGCCAGTATGCAATATTCTTAATGATGGTAGCACAAACTGTAGGTATGACACCAGGTAAACTTACACATGTCATAGCAGATTGTCATATATATGATAAGCATGTTCCTTTAGTTGAAGAGTTATTAGAAAGAGAAGAATATCCAGCACCTAAGGTATCATTAAATCCTAATGTAACAAACTTCTATGAGTTCACAACTAATGATTTAATTGTAGAGGATTATAAATATGGTCCTCAAATTAAAGATATCCCAATAGCAATTTAAACTAACTAAAAAACATAAAACAACTTAATAGAGTAAGAAACCATACATTAATGTATGGTTTCTTTTTTAGTGTTTATCTTTTTTATAATTTTTCTTTCTTTACTTATTTCTTTTTTTATTTTAATTTTTCATAATTATGTGAAAACTTACATATAAATTTCACATAATTATGTGAAAACTTACACTAAAATTTCACATAATTATGTGAAATTTTATTGACATATATGCTATAAATGTTGTATAATATAAGTAAATATAAGACTTTAAGGGGATTTTTATAAAAAAGGAGGTAACATATGAAAAGACTATTTTATGATGAATTATTAGATTGGAAAAACAACCACATAAATACTCCTCTTATGATAGTGGGAGCTAGACAAATAGGTAAAACATATTTAGTCAAAGAATTTATAACTAATGAATTTAATGATTACATATATATTAATTTATTAGATAATATATCTGTTACTAATATATTTGAAAAAGAAATAGATTTTAAAGATAAAGTTGAAGAATTTGAAGCATACATAGGTAAAAAGATTACTAAAGACACAGTCATTGTTTTTGATGAAGTACAAGAATCTGAATCACTAATATCTCATATGAAATCATTTTGTGAGAGTGATTTTCCTTATAAGATAATATGTCTTGGTTCACTTCTTGGTGTTAAATTTAAAAGATTTAATAAATCTTTTCCTGTTGGTAAGGTAATTATTAAAAGAATGTATCCTTTAAATTTCAAAGAATTTTTAATGGCAACTAATAATGATTTACTAATATCTCATATAGAAAAAGCATATGATAAAAATGAAAGTTTATCAAACTCATTACATAATAAAGCATTAAAATTATATAAGACATATTTATTAACTGGTGGTATGCCAGAGAATATATTAAATTATATAAATAGTGATATGAATATATATAATGTTGATGGTGTATATCTTAAATCATTGTACGAAACATACTTAAGTGATATGACTAAATTTGTATCAAACATATGTGAAAAATCTCGTATAGAAAAAGTATATAATAGTATACCAAGTCAATTATCCAAAGAAAATAAAAAATTCCAATATTCGTATATAGATAATAATGCTAGAAAAAGAGATTATGAATTACCTTTAGATTGGTTATTATCTAGTGGTTTAGTACTAGGTGTTAATTATGTATCTGATATTAGAAAACCACTTGAAGCATCAAAGAGTAATGATATATTTAAATTATATTTATCAGATACAGGATTATTAATTAATATGTTAAATATTGATTATAAAGGAATAATGCTTGATGAAGATAGTACTATTACTAGTAACACAATGAGAATAATGGGTGCTATAACAGAGAATTATGTAGTTAATGAATTAATTAGTAATAATTTAAATTTATATTATTGGTATGAATTACAAAAATGTGAAATAGATATAATGATCGATACTAAAGATGGAATAATTCCAATAGAAATAAAAGCAGGTACTAATAAAAAAAGTACAAGTTTAAATTATTTTAGAGATAAATTTAAAAATAATATTAGTAATGTATCTTATAGAATTTCACAAAATAATTTTGGACTAGAAAATGGTATTAAGAGTATACCTCTTTATGCAGTATTTTGTATTAAATAGAAAAACATATAAGCAAAATATATAAGTAAATATATAAGTAAATATATAAGAAAATATATAAAAAATAATAAACAAAAAAATCTTGCTAAAATTAAAATATATGCTACTCTAACAATATAAAAAATAAAGGAGATAAAACTATGAAAAAATTATTAACAATAATGATGGCTCTAGCTTTAACTTTTACATTAGTAGCATGTACTAATGAAAAGAAAACTGATGGTATGCCAAACCCTATGACAGAATTTGAAACTGCTGAAGAAATTAATGGTGAAGTAGGATCAAATATTAAAGCATGTGATGGAGCTAAAGAAGAATCATTCTTTACAATAAGCTGCGCTGATTACAAAATAGCTCAATATAAATTTGACTATGATGAAGTTTCTTATATGTTAAGAGCAGCTATAACTAAAGAAGATATATCTGGTGTATGGCCAACAGACTTTGATGGTACACTAGGTGAAACTATTAAAGAAGATAATGTTATGCCAACTGAAACAGCTGATGGTGACATCTGGGCAAGATGGTATAGCGATGATATGCAATATTTCTTATATGCTAGTGATGTAACACTAGAAGATTTTACTAAAGTTTATGACTTAGTAAAATAATGATATATTAGTAATATTGCAACTAATAAGACCTAATAATTAATTTAATAATTTAAAAAATAATAGCACTTATATAAGTGCTATTATTTTTTTGTTTATAATTATTATTTAATTTTAAAAAAAATTTCTATTCCTAAAAGTCAAAAAAATTCGGAGTTTTAGGAATAGAAATGCTCATTTTGGCCGTTTTTGGCGTTTTCTATTCCTAAAAAACAAAAAAATTCGGAGTTTTAGGAATAGGAACTCATATAAATATATTAAACATGAAAAATAATAAACTCACTTTTTCGACATATTTATGTCTAAAATCACTATGTTTCTTTTTGAGATATTTAATATATGGCTTTATAATTAAGTCATAAAGATTAAAGATAATTAATAAACAAAGAAAGGAATGATATATATGCTTAGTGATATATTAGCTATCCTTTTAGGGTGGGATGAAATTAAACCTAGAAATAAAAAACATACTTCACATAAGAGTGATGATATAAGAGATGATGTATTATATAAAGATATGTATGACTTAGCTTTATGTGAACTTCTTTGTGACTTAGATGAAGATGAAGATGAAGAAGATGATAATTAATGTGTGGAGGTAATAATATATGTTTGCAAATATATATACAAATAGAAAAAATATTGATGTTAAAGAACATACTAAAACATTAAGAAAAATAATTATAGATCTAGTAAATACTAATGACTATACAAGAATATATGAACACTTAAGACGTAATGTAAAATTATCTGATAATAACTTTAATACCATAGGTAGAACTAATGTTATGAACTACTTAAGAAAAAAATTTGCTAGTGATGTATATTATGCTTGTCCTATCAAATTCTTAGGTATAGATTATGATGGAATGATAGATAAGATAGGAACATATATGTCTTTTAATGAACATAAGATTATTAATGAAAGACCAGATAGCATAGGACTATATAGAGACTATAACTGTGACTTTGTAGATTTCACTTTAGATGATAATGGAAACATAGATAACATACATATATTTAATATACCATTTATTAAATATAAAAATGATATTAATAATATTAATAATATTAATGAATATGAACTGATATACTAACATAACCCCTTTTGTTAGTATAAATGTTTCACATATTAAATCTCCTTTTGAAAGAAATATAAAATAAAAAAATTATAAAATTTTTTATAAATTTTTTTATAAATTATATTTCTTTTTTTTAATGTGTTATAATAATTATAAAGGAAGGTAGAATTATGCGTAGTAGAATGGATAGTGTACATTTTTATCAACTAGAATTATGGGATGAATATGCAAGAACATATAATGTTGAAAGAAAAGATGTAATTAAAGATTTTGAAAAGTATAAAGTATGGAAATATATTAATGATACGTTTGAAATAACTGAATCAGATAAATTAGAAGTTACGGTTAAAAAAATACATCAATTGATATTAAATGAGAGGAAAAAACTAAATGCAAAAAAATAATGTTAAATATATATATCATGGTACATATTGCTTGTTTGATACTATAAACCTAAAGAAATGTAGTTCATGGAAAGATTTTGGACAAGGCTTTTACGGAACATTAGATTTTGAACAAGCTAAAAAATTTGCTAATAAGAAAGTTAAAGATCTAACTTTAACAAATAATAAAAATATAGATGCAAAACCATATGTATTAGTATTTGAATATCAAGATAATAGTGACAATAAAATATATGAATTTAATTATAAGGATAAGATAGATATGAGAAAATGGTTTAAAACTATTTATTCATATAGAAATGATTATATTGATTTAATAGATAGAGATGTTTTTACATCAGACATTATTATAGGCAAGATTGCTGATGATGGAACAAAATCTATATTAACTAATTTTCAATTAGAAGATATTAATGATGAATATATTCTTGATAAAAACATTTCAAAGAGTATGCCTAATAAATTAAAAGAACAAATATGTTTTAAAACTAATAAAGCGATTAAAACTTTGAAATTTACAAAAGCATATGATGTTAAAGAAGGAAAGTGGGTTAAAGTATGCAAAAAGTAAGTAATATTACAAAACTTAATATTGTAAAAAGAGCCATAGAAATTATACAAAAAAGAAATAAAGGTTTAGCATATAGTGATGTTAGAAGAAAATTATTATCATCTAAAATATGTGAGAAATTATTTGAAGAAAATAGTTTATGGGAAGAAGGACCTTTGTGTTTAGCCATAATGTATGAGAAGGAAATGAATATCAAATAGATATTAAATAATATTGGGAGAAAAATATATTATGAGAATTAAAGTACTTGTTGATAACAAATCAGATTATAGTTTATTTAAACCAGAATGGGGATTATCTGTTTTATTTGAACATAATAAAAATAATGTGTTATTAGATTTTGGACAAAGTAATAAATTTATAAATAATGCTTATCATTTAGATTGTGATATATCTAGCATAGATTTTGCTGTGTTATCTCATGCTCATTATGATCATAGTAATGGTATGAAATATTTTATTAAGAATAATAACTATGCAAAAATATATATGCATGAATCAGCTAAAAACTTATGTTTTAGAGATGCTAAAAGTTTAGGTATTAAATATAAAAAATATATTGGTATACATAAAGGATATCTAGATAAATATAATGATAGAATATGTTATGTTAAAAAGAAATCAGAAATAGTAAGAGGTATATATATTCTTCCTTATAGTAATGAGATAACATTAAATCATGATGATACATTAGTTACTAAACATATGTATATAAGAGAATATAATGATAGTAATAAAACATATGATAAGAAATACATTCCTGATACATTTAATCATGAAGTAACATTAGTGTTTGATACTAAGGAAGGATTAGTCATAGCAAATAGCTGTTCACATATGGGAGTTATAAATATTATTAATGAAGTAAGAAAAGCTTTCCCTAAAAAACATATATATGCATATGTTGGTGGATTACATTTATTTAATGCTAAGGAAGATGATATTAAAAAAGTAGCAGATGTATTACTAAAAGAAGATATAGATTATGTAATAACAGGTCACTGCACTAAAGATAGAGCATATAATATTCTAGAAGGAATACTTGGTGAGAGAATGAGACAAATGGAAAGTGGATATGAAATAGAAATATAAATATAGAGATAAATATTAATATAAAAATAGAGATAAATATTAATATAAAAATAGGATTAATAATGAAAATTATTAATCCTATTTTTTTTGTTATAAATTTATCAAAAAAGTATTTACAAAAAACCAAAAACGTGATAAATTAGTCCTGTTATTTTGTGCTTTTTAAGCATATTAACTAGTCAAATACTACAAGTAAAACAAAAAAAGAATAATTAAAATTATTCAAATCGTAACTTATTAACCAATTTACTAGCAGATCTAATCTGCAGGGAGAACAACATGAAAAAACGATTTATTACTAAATGCTTAGCAGGAGTTATTGCATGTTCAATGGCAATATCACCTCTTTCAGTTTATGCTGGTGGAGATCCAAATGCAAATTACACACCTATAGAAGAGAATACAGGTGATGTTAGTACTAACTATAGCGATATTGAAAATAACAGCGGAACAGTTGAAAGTAATGGTACAAGCGAAGTTCAGACAGCAATCATTGAAAGTAACAGCGGTACTGTTGTAGAAAATTATGCTATTGTAGACTATAACAATGCTGGTGGTACAGTTGAGAATAACTGTTTTAGAGGTACTATTGATACAAACAATGGACAGGTTGACAGTAACTCAGGTACAGTTAATATTAACAATGGAAATATTGATAAAACCAATGCTACAGTAGGTGTAAATAAAGGTACTATTGGTACAGCAAACTATTATTCAAATATTAACACTAATAGCGAAACAGGTTCTATTGATACTAACTATGGTAGTGTTAGAGAAAATGATGGTACAATTACTAATAATGAAGTCACCGGGCCTTTTACAGGAACAGTTGAAACTAACTACGGAACAGTTGAAAATAATAATGGCTATGTTAAGTATAACAATAACATCATTAATGAAATTGGGGAAACCGGTGATGTTGCTTATAATAATGGAACAGTTGAAGTTAACAAATCCAAAGACAATCATGGCATAGCTATAAATAGAGGAACAATTGTTGACAATAGTGGTAGGGTTGATACTAATGAACAAAATGGCATCATTAATAACAACTCAGAATACGTTTCTACGAACGAAGGTACTGTTGAAACTAACACCGGAAAAATTGTGCTTAACACTGGTGAAGTTACTGATAACTTTGGTGAAATTGAATGGAACTTCAATGAAGTAATCAACAATTTCGGTGGAATTGTTCGTGGAAACAAAGCACTTAATGAGTTCTTCGAATACATCCTTGGTGACGGCGGAGCAGTTGATGATGCAAACTCAGATACACTTAGAACAGTTGATAACAGAACCTGGGTTGGTACAAACCAGGATAACAAAGAAAACGTTAAGTTAACAGTTAAGGCTAACTCTGGTAAGACACTTGATGCAGTTACTGATGAAGAAGGTAACAGTATTAATGCAACAGATAATGGTGATGGAACATGGACAATCATTGGTGCTATGAAGAAGTTATTCTTCTCATGGGGTACTAAGTCAGATCCAACACCTGGTCCTAACCCAGGACCTAACCCAGGACCTAGCCCAGACCCAAATCCATGGGTTGAACCTGAAAACATAGTTGAGGTTTATGAATCAGAGGTAGCAGAAAATGTTGCTGCAGTTTCAAAGACAACAATACTTGTAGTAGTAGATAATTTGACAGATGAAGAGATAAAGCTTGTTACATGTTTCTTAAAGGGAGCAGCATCCGTTAAGGGTAAAAATGTAGAGTACAAGTTTGTAACATCTAAGGAACTTACAGCTGATAATTTAGCATCAGCAAATTTCGTTTTAAATGTTTCAAAACTTGGAACAAAGAAAGCAGCTAAGATTGCAAATGTAAAGTCATTTAACTTATGGCTCGTTGATAATGATGAGTATACATCAGATGCTTCAAACATTTATATTAATGTTAATGAAGATAGTAATAACGTAGCTGAAGCAGGAAAACTTTTTGCAAAACTCTTCTAAATTTTAGGAAAATTTTTTTAAATAGAATTAGCACCTCGGTTATACCGAGGTGCTTTTCTTTTTATAAAAATGAAGATTAAGTCTTTTCTTTTATTTATGAGAAAAAACATGTATTTTATTACTTAAAATTATTGACATTTTTTGCCAATTTATGATATAATGGATACATGTATTTGTCGCGTATTTTAAGCGATACTTATTAGTTTAATAGTTTAAATAATCATACATTGGAGGTAAAGATAATTAATTATTTGTAACGTATTGTTAAGGCATTAGCCTTGTTTTTTGATAAGGAGATAAACTTATATATGTTTAATAATAAGTTAAAAGAAATTATTCAAAAATCTTTAGCAAGTTTTTGCATTATAGCAACAATTTTTAGTAATACACCATGCATGGTTTATGCTATGGATAGTGATGACGTAATTTGTACTGAATCAGCAAGCGAATCAGCAAGCCAGTCAGAAGCAGTTACTAAAGAAGTAGATAATCCTAGTGAAGAAGTAACTAATCCTAGTGATGTTCCATCTGTATCTGAAACAAAAGAGTCAGGTAATGATAGTGAATCAGTAACAGGTGAAGGTGAAGATGATGGTTATGTTGAAGAATGCGTTGAGCATTTAAATTTAACTCATTATCATGAAGATCCTACATGTACATCATGGGGTGTTGATTATGACATATGTGATGATTGCCATAGAGAAGTAAATCATGTTGATTTAGAACCAGTTGATCATGACTATGTAGGAGTTTCTGAATTCTGCGTTAGTGATTGCAGTTATACTTACTCTGAAATATGTGTAAATTGTAATCAGATGAAGCCTGATAGCTATGAAGTAACATACGATCATGATTATTATTTCATTGAAACAGTTGAGCCAACATGTATTAAAGAGGGATATGATCTTTATAGATGCTCTCAGTGTGGTGATGAATATCAAGATAACTTTACTGATATGATTGATCATGA
>JAKSVV010000022.1 GCA_024407775.1 Clostridia bacterium | reverse complement strand
ATGGAAGAACAAAAGAAGAGAGCAAGAGAAAATTCTAACTTCTCACAAAAAGCAGTAAGTGCTGACGTATTTGAAAACATAGATAGCAGTATCACAACAAAATTTGTTGGTTACGATAAACTTGAAGAAGAAGATAAAATTGCATCACTAGCAAATGATAGTGAAATAGTAAAAGAATTAAAAGAAGGTAGTGAAGGAACTATTATTACATTAGTTACTCCATTCTATGCAACAATGGGTGGACAACATGGTGATAAAGGAGTAATAGAAACTAAAGATGGTTCATTCGAAGTTAAAGATACAATTAAATTACCTAATAATAGAGTAGGACATGTTGGAGTAGTAACAAAAGGATCTATTAAACAAGATTCAAGTTGCAAATTAATTGTTGATAAAGAATTAAGATCTAAAACATGTAAGAACCATACAGCAACTCACCTTTTACAAAAAGCATTACAAGAAGTATTAGGTGATCATGTTGAACAAGCAGGTTCAGATGTAAATAGTGATAGATTAAGATTTGACTTCTCTCATGATAAAGCAGTAACTAAAGAAGAATTAAAATTAGTTGAAGAAAAAGTTAATGCTAAGATTGCAGAAAGTTTAGATGTAGTAACAAAAGAAATGCCAATTGAAGAAGCTAAAAAACTTGGAGCTATGATGTTATTCGGAGAAAAATATGGTGACACTGTTAGAGTAGTTAATGCAGGTGACTGGTCAATTGAATTCTGTGGTGGTACACATATTGATAACACAGGAAAGATTGGACTAATCAAAATAGTTTCTGAATCATCAGTAGCATCTGGAGTAAGAAGAATCGAAGCTATTACAGAACAAAAAGCAATTGAATTTTATAATAATGCATTATCTGATATTGAAACAATTAGTCAAAACTTAAAATGTAAATCTAATGAAGTAACATCAAAGGTATTAGATATGCAAAATAAAATTAAAGAATTAGAAAATGAAATTAAGAAAGCAAAATCTTCTAACATAGCAGGAGAACTTGATGAAATAATTTCAAATGCAAAAGATGTTAACGGAACTAAAGTTCTAGTTAAAGCATTCAAAGGAATAGAACCAAAAGAACTAGCAGAAATTTCTGATAGATTAAAAGATAAAGTATCATCTTGCGTTATATTACTAGGAACAGAAAACGGAGAAAGCGTAAACTTACTTGCAGTAGTTACAGAAGATAATATAGCTAAAGGAAATAAAGCTGGTGATTTAGTAAGAGAAATGGCTCAAGTTGTAGACGGAAAAGGCGGCGGAAGACCAAACATGGCTCAAGCTGGTGGTAAGAATTGCGCTAAATTAAATGAAGCTTTAGAAAAAGGAATAAGTTTAGTTAAATAATAAAATATTTTAAATAAAAAAATAGCATCATTTATGATGCTATTTTTATTTATGTATTTTCTAATATTATATAATATTAGAATAATAATAATAATGAAAAAATGCAAAAACGTGCAAAATCTATCAAAAAATGATGCAAAAACGTGCAAAAATTTTCAAATAATGCTGCAAAAACGTGCAAAAAGTGGAAAAACCCTTGTAATTATAAGGATTTTGTGATACAATAAAAATATGAAACGAAAAGAGGTGATTTTAAGTGGAAAGATATATAAAGAAAGAGTTAATAAAGTGGAAAAATAGTCAAACAAGAAAACCTTTAATTATAAAGGGCGCAAGACAAGTTGGGAAAACATATGTATTAAAAGAATTTGGACTTGAAGAATACGAAAACTTTGTTTATTTTAACTTTGATCATGATGATAGTTTAAAAAATGTTTTTATAAATACTAAAGATCCTTCTAAAATATTAAGAGATCTTACATTTATATCTAATGATGTAATTAAACCTGAGAAAACATTAATTATTTTTGATGAAATTCAAGAATGTCCTGATGCTTTAAATGCATTAAAATATTTTCATGAAGAAAAAAATGAATATCATATAGCTTGTGCTGGAAGCTTACTTGGTATTAAATTAGCTAAGACTTCTTTTCCTGTTGGACAAGTTGGATTTTTAGAAATGTTTCCTATGACATTTTCTGAATTTCTATTAGCTGAAGGATCAAATAAATATGTTGAGTATATGGAATCTATCGATAAAATAGAAATGATTTCTCAATATATGCATGATGAATTAAATGATAAATTAAAATCATATTTTATAATAGGTGGTATGCCTGAAGTAGTTGATGCATGGTGCAAAACTAGAGACATGAAATTAGTTAATAAAATACAAAAAGATATTCTTTTAGGTTATGAAAATGATTTTGGAAAACATCAAGAAACAGCAAATATTATAGCAAAAATTTCTATCATATGGGAAAGTATAATTTCTCAGTTATCTAGAGATAACAAAAAATTTTTATATCAAACAGCGAAAGATGGAGCGAGAGCAAGAGATTATGAAGATGCTGTTAATTGGCTTAATAATTCTAATATAGTTAATAAAATTTATAATATTAATAAACCAGATTTCCCACTTTGCGCTTATAATGATCTTAGTAGTTTTAAATTATATTTATCTGATATAGGATTACTTAGACAAAAGGCTAATTTAGATTCTAAAATAATAAGTGAAGGAAATAAATTATTTGAAGAATTTAAAGGTGCTTTAACAGAAAATTATATTTTAAATATGCTTATTTATAGATTTAATGATAGACCTAATTATTATACATTTGACAGACATGAAATAGATTTTATTATGCAATATAATAATGAAATAATTCCAATTGAGGTTAAATCAAGCGAAAATATTAAAAACATAAGTTTATCTAAATTTAATGATAATAATAACAATAAAATGTCAATTAGATTTTCAACAAGAAATTTAAATATGAATGAAAAGATAATTAACATACCTTTATATCTTGCAGAGTATACAGATAAAATATTAGATATAGTAATTAAGTAGAAAGTGAAAAGTAAAAAAGTAAAAAGTAAAAATATTAAATAAAATTGTTGGTTAAGCATATGCAGGTAATTTTCATTCAAGAAAAGCATATGAACATGATAGCGAGTTATCAATATACATAGATAAAGAACTAACTCTAAGACAAGAAAATAGTGAAGATTTTATATCATTTAGCAAATTGTCATAATCGTCTAAAACTATTGACAAATCTATTAAAAAAGTATTTAATATACTAAGATGTAAAAGCATCATGGGATGACTTTTATGTATTTAACTAATCCATCCCTATATTAGTAAAAGAGAGGGGTGAAAGATATGCCAAAGATCGTAATTAAAGAAAACGAAACATTAGATAATGCTTTAAAAAGATTTAAAAGAGACTGTGATAGAGCAGGAATTCTTAAAAAAGTAAGAGAAAAAGAACATTATGAAAAACCAAGCGAAAAGAAAAAAAGAAAATTAGAAATGGCTAGAAAAAAACAAAAATAATAAAGTAGGTGGATAGTTATGTTAAAAGATACATTAAATGAAGATTTAAAAAAAGCAATGCTTGATAAAGATATGGTAGCTAAAGCAGCTATTCAAATGATCAAAGCAGCAATCCTATTATGGGAAAAAGATGAAAAGAACATTGGTAAAGAAGTTACTGATGATGTCATCATTGAAATAGTATCTAAGGAACTTAAAAAGAGAAAAGATTCTTTAGGAGATTTTGAAAAGAGTGGTAGAGCTGATTTAATTGCAGACTTAAACCGTGAAATTGAAATCTTACAAAAGTATCTACCAGAACAATTATCAGAAGAAGAACTTACAAAAATAGTTGAAGATGCTATCAAAGAAGTTGGTGCAGATTCAATTAAACAAATGGGTCAAGTAATGAAATTAGTTACACCTAAAGTTGTAGGAAGAGCTGATAACAAATTAGTAAGCGAAATGATTAAATCAAAACTTAACTAATTTCTAGAGTTTTAAAATTGGTGTTAATTTATATTAACATATATACTATCAAAAGAGGAGGGATTATTGTGAGAAGATTTTTATCATTAGCTTTAGTTGCTGCACTTTCTTTAGGATTAGTTGCATGTACAGCTGAAGAAGAAGTTAAAGAAGACATCTACGCTGAAGAAGAAGTTGTTGAAGAAGAAGTAGCTGAAGAAGAAGTTGCTGAAGAAGAAACAGCTGAAGAAGAAGTTGTAGAAGAAGTAGCTACTGAAGAAGTTGCTAAATAGTTTTTATATATTAATTAGAAATTATAAAAGATTATTATAAAAGGAACCATAAGGTTCCTTTCTTTATGCAAAAATTTATTTAGATATGAAAACAAAAAAGATTTAAAAAATGATAAATAAAAAATGACCTAACTTGTTAGGCCATTTTTTATATTAAAAATTATTTTGATCAATTATAAAATTGCTCGAAATAATTAACAGTACAGTTTCCTGTCTGGCAAAATGCATCGATGGTATGAGCAGCATCTTTTCTTCCATTACGAAGCTTTGTTGTACCTCTCATTCCATCTAGACCAACATGTCCGTTTTCTACTTCACATGAGATGTTATATTCCTTAAGACTTCTCTTAAGTCTAATTCCTATATCACCCTGCTTATCGTAGAATGTATTCTCTCCAAAGTAGTTTGTTGTTGCTTCAATGTTACCTTTCATAAGACAAGCATTTGCGTTAACAAATGTTCCGTCTTTAACATAAAGGTTACCAAGATCAATTACAACACTACTTGAATTTGAGCTTGTAACGTTTTCAAGTGTTACATTTCCATTGTGAAGATTAACTTCAAGTATCTTACACTCAAGATCCTTTATGGTAATATTACCTGATCTTAATGTAACAACTACTTTAGTTAATTCTGTATTCTCTGGAAAGTATACAAAAGTTTTTGTTGGCAGCTGATTTCTACCTTCATCCTGACGAATCTTAAAGGTTTTTCCATCGCCTGAACGGAAATCATTTTTAATCAGCATGTTTGAAGTAACTACCTTAAAGGTATTCCCCTCCAAAATTTCGACCTCATCACTATCGATATCAAGAGATATCTCACTAGGTGAAAAGTCTAGAAAATACTCCCGGCCGGAGAATTTTTCTTTCTTATTTTTATTAAAGATACCCATAATCAAAACCTCCGTTTTGGGTGCTAGTTAATAAGTTTCTCTTTGTCCTGATTACTTACATAAAGATCTAAATCAGAATAATCTTCATCAAAATCATTGCGCTCTTCTTCTGCGCATTTCTTTCCGATTTTGTTTACCATACGGTAACAAGAAACGAATCCTAAAATAACTAATGCTGCTAAAATAAGTAATACAATCTTCATACACATGTCCTCCTAGAACTTATCACTACTTTTATAACAATAATCTGGTAATTCATACTCATCATCTTCATGATCAAATAAATCATCAAATTCGTCTGTTCCTAAGAACACTCGAATAGATGTTAAAAATAAGATAATACTTATAAAAAGAAACAAACTCATTTCTATGCCTTTCTGCTTTCTGCACTATTAATCTATTAATAACCGAAATCCCGGTCAAGTTACGTACTTCTATTATATCACGAAGGATGTAGGCTTGTAAAGAGAAAAATGGCAAATTATTCCAATAATTTTCTTTTAAAAATACCACATTTTTCGTATAATCTTGATATCTAAAAATCATTTAGTATAATTTTTTTATATTTATGAGAAAAATTAAAAAAAATTAGGAGAAAGATAAGGAGATAGATATGGATATATTTTATGATAACAGAACTAATCGTAATGTAACAAAGGTTAAAACATTAATTAAAAAATCCCTTGATGAAGTACTAACTTATGAAGGATGTAATAAAGACATTGAAGTTAGCATAAGTTTTGTTACAGATGCTGAAATTAAAGAATTAAATAAAAACTATAGAGGTAAAAATAAAAGTACTGATGTATTATCATTCCCTATGATTGATTACAACAAAGGTATGTTTTTCAAAGACTTACTAGATTATGAAATAACAGAACAAAAAGAAGAAGGTGGAGGACTTATTAATCTTGGAGATATAGTTGTAAGTTTAGATACTATTGAAAGACAAGCCAAAGATTTTAACAATACTTTTGAAAAAGAACTATGTCTTATGGTTATACACTCAATGCTACATCTTATGGGTTATGATCACATGGTTAAGAATGAAGAAAAAGTAATGTTTGCTAAACAAGAAGAAATCTTATCTAAAGTAAAAGTTAAATAATTAAAAAATGAAATAACAAAGTAATGAAAAAATATAATAAATACTTTATTTTAATAATGAATATTTCACGTAAAAAACTTTATAAAAAACTTATAAAAAAATATAGAAAATTGCTTGATATTTTAATTTAATAATTAATAATATTAGTATATATAATAGTATATAAATAGAAAGGTTATAGGTATAAAAAATGGATGAAAAAATGATCAATTACGGAACAGGTAATTACGAACACCCAAGAAGAAAAAGAAGAAGATATAATTACGGAAGAATTGCAGCTTTACTAATTATAGTTCTTGCTTTAGTAATAGGTATACTTTGGCTAGTAGTTAGTGGTATTAAATCACTAATAGGTGGAAGTAAAAAAGTAAAAGAACCAGAAACTCCACAAACATATGAAGTACTAGTTAAAGAATGGGAAGATATGAAAGATGATGAAACAATATCTAACTTATCAGGACTTCCTGTATCAAAAGAAGAAGCAGCTAAAAGACCAGTTGCTATTATGTTCCACAACAGATTAGATACAATACCTCAAGCAGGACTTAGTGATGCTGAAATAGTATACGAAATTCCAACAGAAGGAGAAGTAGTAGCATTACTTGGAGTATTCCAAGATTTATCAAGTGGTAAATTCGGACCAATAAGAAGTATTAGATCAAATGTAATAGATTATGCATTCGATAATGACGCAATCTTAGTTCACTATAAATCAGGTGAAGTACAAGATTATGGACAAGGAATAACAAATGCATTAACAAGATTAAACTCAGCAAACATTGATGCTGGATCATATGAAGATGAAATGACAGAAGATGTAGTAATAGAAGCAGGAACAGTTCAAGCTGAAGCTACAACATCAAGTGAACAAAAAGTAACAACAGAAAATCAAATAGTAAAATTCGTAACAAGCGAAGGAATCAAAAATGTTTGGGCATCTAAGGGATTCAAAAAAATGAGAGAACCTGAAAACCAAGTTAAATTATTTAAATTTGGTTTAGATGATACAAAGACATTAGATTCAGTATGTAATACAGTAACTATTGAATACTCATGGTATCAAACATCAGAATTTAGATATGATAAAAAAGCAATGGTATATAAGAGATTCCAAGTTGTAGGAAATACAGAACTTCAACAAATGGACTCAAAGGGAACAAAAGAAACATTAGATGATGAACCATTAGAATATAAAAATGTAATCATCCAATATGTAAATTGTGATAACGGAAATATTAATCCTCTAGAAAGTGGTGAAGGATTATATATCACAAATGGAACAAGCATGCCAATCACATGGGAAAAGACAGACGATTATGAACCAACTAAATTTAAAGATTTAGCAGGGAATGAAATTGAACTAAATAGAGGAAGAACATGGATTAGTTTAGTTCCAAAAACTATTGAAGCAAAAGTTTCAGTAGATGAAAAAGATACAGGTAAAACATCAAGCAGAATTAAATATAAAACAGTAAGTGCTGAAGAATTTAATAATGAACAAACAAAAAAAGCTGATGAAGCATTAGCAAGTAAAGATGAAACAGATGAAAACATCGAAGATGAAGATATACCTGAAAATGTAGATGAATATCTATAAAATAAACTAGGAGAAAAAAGAAAAGATGGTACAAAAAGAAGATCTAATAAGAGAAGCAAAAACAGCAATGAATAAATCATATGCACCTTTTAGTAAAGTAAAAGTTGGTGCATGTGTAATGACATCAAAAGGAAAATGTTATACAGGATCTAATTATGATAGAGATGCATATAAAACAAAATTCTATGCAGAACGTAAAGCAATAGAAGAAGCATATAGTCATAATGATAAAGAAATAACAAAGATAGTAATAGCATCAAGCACACCAGAGTTTAGTTATCCAAATGGATCAACAAGACAAATGATTTATGAATTTGCACCACATGCAGATATCATATTAGTTAATTCTTTTAATGAAGAAAAACTTCATACAATACAAGAATTGTTACCATTCCCTAGTAAAAGAATTTAATTTTAAAAATTTAATTTTAAAAAATAAATTTAAATTTGAAAATTAAAATTAAAAAATATATTTATAAAATAAAAAAACATCAACAAAAATTTTGTTGATGTTTTTTTTATGTAATGCTATGAAAAAAATTACGCTTCACTTTCTTCATCTTCTAAGTTATCTTCTATACTTCTTATAAGTAATGAAAGATTTGAATGAAGTTTTGATAGCTTTTTTTCACTGCTAGCAATCTCATTAAGATAGTAGCATATAGCATCATTGTTGTCTTCTCTTGTATAGACACCAGGTACCTTATCAAAGTTAGGATTGTTCTTTAACTTCTCAAGAAATTTTTCACAATCTGCTTTGTATGCTTCCTCTGATGTCAGCTGAGATAAGATAAGATCTCGTGCTTCAAGTAATGCATCGCTGTTATTTTTGTCCATAGATTTTTAACCCTCTCGCTCTCTTAGAGTTTTGATTTCATAATATAATGAATCAATCCTGATCTGTGTTTTTGCTGCCTGAGCTTGTGCTGAAATGATATCAGAGTCTAGCTGGTAAATTGCAAGCTGAAGTTCATCATAGGTTTCTCCATTAATAGGTCCTTCATAGAACTGTTTTCTCAAATCATTGATTTGAAGCTGCAATACATTTACGTACTCTCTCTCATTTTTTAGCTGCTCCCTTGTGGTAGCTAGAATTTTTACCTTGAGATCAATTAAGGCTTTGCGTGTTGCATCTGTCATATTTACCTCCAGTGCGGTTTGATATATTTACCGCAAATTTTTTATAGTAACACGATTATATATGATAGATGAGCCTTTGTCAATAAATGTCAAATATTTACAATATTTTATTGACTTAACTCCTGTTTTTGTTATATAATCATCGTACAGTTTAAAAATTTGAAATTAAATTTATATTTTAATTTCACTACTCTATGGAGGATTATTTTAATATGACCAAGGAAGAAAGAGAATTATTTTTACTCGAGTATGAATCACTAGAGGCAAGAAGAGAAGAAGTACTTAAAGAAGAAGCAGAGCTTAAGGCTCTTGAAGAGAATGAAGCAGTAAAAAGATATAAGGCATTATCAAGAAGAAACCAGGACTCAAATACAAATTACTTTAAGACATCTACTCTTAATGATATCTCAGATCACGCCTTTAGAACAGTAAATGTTAAGGAACCACAGGTTTTCTACTTTGCAGGTTATGGCACATCAGAGACACACCGTCACGGAAGGGTTCCAGTATCATACTTTAAGAGTATTGATTCAACATCAGAACTTGTTAAGGTATATGTTTTTGCAACGGATGAGTTCGTTGATAAGCATTGTGTTATTGATACTGTTGTTCCTTATGAAGATGTAAGAGCCAGGTTTGTAGAATTACTTAAAAAGTATGATCCAGATAAGGCTGCTAGCATTCTTAAGATGGAGTTCACAAAGCCAAATGAAGATTAGGCGAGAGGGTTAGGTATGAATTTTCATGAAAAAATTGCTATGAGAGTTGAAAGAGATAATTTATTATCAGAGAGACTTTCATCCATAGCTTTGGTTGATGAGTTCTATCAGCTTCAGAATGATGAAAAAGTAGCAAGGTATCTTGAGCTTAGTTCAAAGATTAATTTGCTTCATGAAAAAGCAAATGAATCAAATGAAAGTTTGATCTTAAGAACAAGAGACAAAGTAAGGGTTGATAATCCAGTCAATGTTTATTTTTATAAGGGAACTTATAAATTAAACAGAGTAAGACGTGGAGCATTCCAGTGCTTAGATACTTTGGTAGATAGAGACTCAGAAGAAGCTGATATTTCTAAGTATGAAAACTTGGAAAACAAGGATATTACCTATGAGATAGTTTTAGAAGCAAGAGATGAATTTGAAAAAAATAATATTATCATCTATGCTCCAGAAGCTAACTTCGATGCTATAAGAGCAAAGTACTATGATATCTTACTTTGGGATGGCGATGAAAAAGCACTAAAGTATATCACAGGTAATTTCGAGAAGCCATATAGCGCGGCATATTAAAACAATTAAATAATGAAAATAAAAAAACTGTAAGTATTTATACTTACAGTTTTTTTATTTTTAATTTAAATTTATAAATTTAAATTTAATTTTTAATTTTCATTTCTATGAAATTTTTTATTCTCTTTAATTTCTCTTTCAATTTCTTTATCTCTTAAAATTTCATCTTTGATTTCTTCTTTATCTTGAACTTTAGGATCATAATCTTTTCTTGAAATATATAAATTAAAGTTATGACGATTATTGTATCTATTTAAATCTCTTTTTTGCAATCTCTCAGCTAGAGTAGGAACTCTATGATAGTTGTTATAATTAATGTTATCTTTATCAATGTCATAAATAAGTTTTCTATGTTTCTTAAAATATTTAATTTGATCATTGATAGCAACATTAGATACTTTATCAATAAAATTACAAACTCTATCAACATCTAAATATTTAGCAAAACCTTCTTTAATTTCACCAAACATTTCAATCTCATAAGGGAAATTATTAATGCTATATTTTTCTCTTAGTTCTTTATTAATAAAGTAATAGTCATCATAAAGATTAGTGTGAACTCCAGCAACATCTCTTTTATATTCTATGCCGTATTCAATAAGATAAAATATTTCATCACTAATTAAATGAAGAAAATATCCTTTATGAAAATCACTAGCATCATATTGGGCTCTAAAATATTCTCTAAAATCAATTGGGTTTAAATCATTATTACCATAGTAGTGGGTAATAGATTTTTCACGAGTTAAATCTGGTGCAATAGTTCCATAAATAAAATCTTCTTTATTAGTAATTTCACCAGGATGTTTTTTCATATACTCATCAGCTATAGCAAGATGTATTGTAAAACTTGGCATGTCTTTCTCCTAAATATTTTTTAATATTTAAATTATACTAGAATAAAAAAACATGTCAAAAAAATAAAATAGAAAAACAAAATAAATAAATGTAAAAAAACAAAAATAAAAAAAGGGGTTATCCCCTTTTTTTTTCTAATACTTTTTTGAGCTCAAGAAGTGTACTATCAAGTTCGATAGCTCTATTTCTTTTTTCCTCAAGTATGAGTCCAATCATGGCTGGATTGCCATCGGCTTTCATACACTTTTCCTGGTATACGTAACCCAGGTTCATTTTCTCTTTTTCTAAAATAGCATATGCACTAAGTGCATCTTCATATTTCTGTCCATTTATACTGATCATATCTATTCCTCCGTATGGTTAAAAACCACAAACAAACATTAACTTAAAGTTAAAAACTATATTAATTATAGCATAATTGCCAATATTTGTAAATAAAGTATTTATATAATATTTATATAAGTAAAAAAGGCAAAGAAAAAAGAGGCAAAGCCTCTTCTTTCCTTACTTTTTTAGATATACTCCCTGTATTTTTTATTCCCCAATATTAGAACACTTACTTACCAGTAATCTTTGTCTATATCTTTAGGGATTGTGATGGGAAGTCCTGCCTTATTAATGATATCAATTATGAACTTAAGATCATGCTCAGCTTCTTCGATTTCTTCAGAACGCTTATAGATGATGCGAGGGATATCATAGTCTTCAATCTTTCCATTAAGAATTTTTGAATACTTAATATCAACTTCATCTCTAGCTTCCTTTGCAGCAGCAAAAGCATTGTCTAGTGTTTCATAAACTCTACCATTAAGGTTAATCGACCCATTTTCAAGTAGTAAAACCATAAAAAATTCCTCCATAATCATGAATTATAAAGAATGAATAATTAGCTTTTTATAATAGAATAATAGTTTCTATCCTTCTTTGTCCTTCATGATGAGCAGCGTTTCATAGTCAAGCTTAAATTGTTCTTGTTCAGCGTTACGTTTTTTGATAAGCTCGAGCGCTCGTTTTTTGTCAGTTTTCATAGATTCTTTAATATCCTTTGAGTACTTATCAAATAAGCTTTCGAGTTTTTGTTTCGTACCTGATATTGCTTGATCGATGTCATCATATTTGACTCCATTCACTATGAACTTGCCGTTCTTTAGTTTCTTAACCATCTGATCGACCTCCACAATATAGCTAGATAGCTACAGATTATTGCAGACTGATTGTATCATTAATCTAGTTTTTTGTAAAGAAGAGAAAAGTAAATTGCTATATATCTAATATATATCTAATATATATCAATACTTGATATTAGTTATTTTTACGATATACTAAAATTATAAAAGTAAAAAATTATGTGAAAAATAATTAACTAAAAAATAATAAATAATAAATAAATCAACTAAAAAATATAGGAGTAAAAAATGAAAGCAAAAATATTTCTAAAAAAAATATTAGATAGCATAAAAACTTTCTTTATAAATATTTATAAATATTTAATGAAAGATAATAAAACACTAAAAGATAAAATTATCTTAACAAGTATATGTGTTTTATTACTAATAGTTCTATTAGTAATAATAATTACTAATACAAATAGTAATGATACATATCAAGTAATTAAAGATAGCATTAATAATTTATCTAATGAAAATGAATATAAAAAAATAGATACCATAGATATATATGATTATAATAATGCTAATGACTTAACTAATAAACTTCAACTTACTTTTAATACTATTAAGAAAAATAATAACTATAACTTAGAATTAATAAGTAATGAAAATAATGATACATATAGTATGAGTCATATATTTATTAGTAACGAAAGAATAGAAGCAATACTAGGTGATGAATCATATTATGTGAAATATAAAGATATATTTAGCGTAGCAAGTAATTACTTACCATCACTTAAAGAACTAGCAAGTGATCTTGAGAGATTAAGTTATAATAAATATTTGTCAGATATAGAAAGATCAATAAGTGATATATTAAAAACAAAAAATAATGTAATAAAAAATATTATTAAAACATATTTAGATAATGCAAGCATAGATGATGAACTTACTAAAACATTTATTAACGGCAAAGAATATAACTTAAAAAGATATTTTATAAAAGTAAATGCAAGAACATTCATTGAAGATGAAATAAATATCCTAAAAGAACTAAAAGGTAATAAAGAAATAAAAACTAAAGTAAGAGATTTAAATACATCATTATTAGATACTATGAAACAAACAAAAGATTATTCTAAAATAAGAATGAACATTGATGAGTTTAATAACTTTAGATATACATATAGTAGTGAGCTAGTTGATAAATATGATTTATTATTAGATACATTAATAAGTAATAAAGAAGTATTATATAGTTTAATAAGTAAAGATGATGAAATAGAACTTGCAATGTATCTAACAAAAAATAATGAAATAAAACAAATATATATTAACATTCCAGTATTAATAGAAAATAAAATCTATTATATAAAATTAACATCAATCATAGATAGCGAGGGAAGTGTTAAGAGTAAAGAAGTAGTACCAATCAATAATAGAAGAGTAGATACTAATAAAACTACTAGATCAGAATTATATTTAATAGTAGATAAATTAAAACTAAAATATAATGCAATAGTAGAAAAATATAATTTAAATTTTAAAAATTAATTTTATATCAGAATAAAAAATAAAAAATTAATTTTATATCAGAATCAGAATAAAAAAAATATAAAATTAAAAAATATAAATGAATCAGTCATTTATAAATATAGATTATAATTATAAGAAGGAAGAAATAGATATGGATATAGATAAACTAAGATATTTATTAAATAGCTATGAAGGACCTAAACTAGATTTTAAAGAAAGATTTTCTCTTGAAGAAGATTTAGAAAAGAAAGAATTTGCACGTGATGTTTGTGCAATAGCTAACTCTCGTGGAGGAAGAGGTTACATTATATATGGTGTCAAAGATAAATCTGGAGAGATAGTAGGTGTTGGTGATACAAAAGTATCTGAAGAAAAAGTACAACAAATAGTTACATCAAGAATAGAACCACCATGTCAAATAAGGATAGAAGAATGTGAAGTTGATGCTAAAAAACTTATAGTACTAACAATCTTTAAGAGTGATGCAAGACCTCACCAAGTTAAACATAATGGAACATTTTATATAAGAAGAGGATCAACAACAGATTCAGCAAGACGTGATGAAATAGCGCAAATGATGCAAGAGACAGGAATATTATCTTTTGAAACAATTATGCTAGGTCATGTAACCATAGATATGTTAAATTGGGATGAGATAGATAAATATCTAGGATCATTCAAAGACTTAAATGAAGATAATAAATTAATACTAGTTGAAGCACTAGGTATTATTAAAAAAGATAGTAAGAATGAAAAGTACCATCCAACTATGGGAGGTATGTTAATATTCGGAAAGGATGTTCAAACATTCTTACCTAACACAGGTATAAAATTATATAATGATAAAGAAGTATTAGATCTTACTGGAACAATTAATGAGATGTTAGATAAAGCAGAAGTTGAAATAAAAAGAATGCTAGGTGATGATAAATATCCATATAAAGCAATAGACTTAGCACTAGCTAATGCACTAGCACATCGTGACTACTGGGATAATACTCGTTATACAACAGTTAAGATTTATGATAACAGAATAGAAATAACTAACCCTGGAGCATTAAACCAAGGTGATAAAGTTGAAAGAGTACAAGAACATGATATGGCAGTAAGAAGAAACCCATGGCTTTATGAAAGATTAATTATGCTAGATAAAAATGAAAGATATCGTAGACGCGGAACAGGTATTAATCAAATTAAGAGCTTATTTAAAAACCAACATGAAGTTAAGTTCATAAACTTACTAAAATATAATACATTTAAAGTTGTACTTCCAAGAGAATACAAATAAGAAAAGAGGTAATGAGAATGAATAATAAAGAAATTAATTCTAATTCAAAAATAGATAATGAACTTCTTAAAGCAGAAAAAGAAGCAAAAAATACTAAAGAGAGATTTGATCATAAAGACATTTTTGATAAGTTAAAAAAGGAATGCACAAAATAAAGAGAATATAAATAGTAAAAAATAAGTCAGAAATTTTTCTGACTTATTTTTTTATCTAAATTTTTAAAAAAATATATCGATATAATTGTTACAAAATTGTTAACAAAGTTTTAACAAATTTGTTCAAAAGTGTTTACAATAAAAAATACTTATGATATACTAACCTTTGTGAATGAAAAAAGATAGTGTATTTTATGGTAAATACTGTAAAAAATACAAAACGCTATTTTGATTTCACAAGCGTAAGAGGAGGATATTATGAAAAGCGCATCGTCGCTCTCAATCGTAAGATTGATAGCAGGAGTATTCGTGATTTTAGTATTTTTACTTCAAACATTATCCCTAGCAGAAGGAGTTCTAGAACCTGCTCTAGAAGATAATGAACAAAACTTAAATTTAGAAAACAAAGAAACATTTGTAATGCCAACTGCGGATACAATGCAATCTGACACACTTGGCTACAAACTAAGAGTCGCAGGAACTGACAAGTGGAATGACCTAATATTAAAAGTTTCTCGAGAAGAAAATATAGACCCTATCTTTGTTAAGTGTATTATGACTTTAGAATCTGGCGGAGACGAAGACTTAGTGCATTATAACAAAAACAACACATATGATAGCGGATTAATGCAAGTTAACTCATCTTGGTCTGACTTTGATCTTGATAGATTAACAGTGGATTATGAATATGCTATTAAATGTGGAATTGAAGTAATTAAAGCCAAAGCAAATGCTGCTATAAGAAACGGTAAAGTACCAACTGTTCATGAAGTAGCATGGAGATACAATGGTTATTGTAATCAAGGATTAGCTTATGCAGATAAGTTCTGTATCCTATATAATGACCTAAGTAAAAATACAGGTGATAATAACTCAATATTATTAGAATTAAACAACGAAAATCAAACAGTACTTTATAATAAATAATACTTACCAAATTATTTAATATAAACCAAAGTACTAAAAAATCACAATAATCACAATTGAAGCAGTAACTCACAAACTGCTTCTTTTTGGTACTATAAAAGTGTAATCAAAAAAGATGATTGCACTTTTTTTATT
>JAKSVV010000021.1 GCA_024407775.1 Clostridia bacterium | reverse complement strand
AAAATAGTTTATTAAATAAAAAAATAAAAAATATGGGTGAATTATTTCACCCATATTTTTTGTTTTATATTTTTATTTATAAATTTAATTTCATAAAACAAATTATTGATAACATAAAATAAGTTATTGAAAACACCAAATTCCAATAAAATAAAGTATTGCAAACGTAGGAAAATATTGACATTCATGGGACTTTGTTATATATTTGCTATTAGTAAATGACTTCATTTATTTTATAGTAGTAACTGTATCGAAGTGTGTTTTTAGTCATGGAGGAGAAATCTTATGGCAGCAAAAAGAAGAAGCAGAAAGGACCTTTATTCAAGGCTCATGAGCTACATTGAAGATTGTGGCAACCAGGCACGTAGTGCTATCGAAGAGATGATGAATGAAGATTGCCTAGACAAGTATTACAAGAAGCAGTACCGCTTAAAGCTCAGGAGAGTCGAAAGACTTATTGAGGATTGTACCTCAAATGTAGTTAGGTGGAAGTACGCTATCCGTAATGTTGAGCTTGAATATTATATTCAGCTTAATGCACTTTATAAGGCAATGATGACAGAGTTCGAGTTCTTCGAAATCAAACCAGATGTTATCTGTGATATCGAAGCAGAACTTGAAAGAATCTCTAAGATGAAGAAGTGGGATCCAAAGGGTAACGTATATCAGAAGACAATGGCTGATTATTCAGAGTCAATCAATTCGATTGCACGTGATATGATGTACGCTAAGGTTATGGCAAGAGCAAAGAGCAGGAAGTATGGCCAGTTTGATGTTAAGGCATGGAATGTCCAGATTGAAAAGGTATTCGATGAAGACTTTACATCAAATGATGTATTCAACTCTTACAAGCTTGATAGCTTAACTTCAAGAAGAAGTTTCAGCTACATTAAGAACCTTGTTAGCCTTTCACTTAAGTTCCCATCAGTTGGTGAAGATGGTTACTCTCAGGATTTATATCTTATGAGTTACACAACACCACAGGCGATGGTATCAATTAAGATGAACATGCAGTCAAAGGCAATCTATGCAGAGATCCGTATTTACGATGCAACACAGGAATGTGGTTATAAGGAAGCATTTGTAGATATCGAGATGCAGACAGATATGTATAAGCTGTATGAGCAGTTCGGATTCACATCACGTCAGAGAAAAGATGCATCACTTAAGTATGCAAGAATCTTTGACCTTGTTGAAAGTTACGAAGAATAAGCTTCTATGAAAAAGGAAATACATATGTATTTCCTTTTTCTACTTTTATAGATAAAAAAATATTGTATAATATATATTAATGAAAAAATAAAAATGAAAAAATAAATTTAGGGGGAAATATGATTCGAGTTAAGGACATTAAAATTTCTATTAATGCCAAAGAACAAAATCTTAAAAAAGCATTAGCAAGAAAATTAAAAATATATGAAGATGAAATTTTAGATGTATCAATTTATAAAAAATCTATCGATGCAAGAAACAAAGATGATATTATTTTCACATACACATTAAATGCAAAATTAAAAAATGAAAATAATTTTAAAGATTTAATAATTGAAGAAAAAGATTCATATCCTCATATTGAACATAAAAGAAAAAGTGATAAGAGACCTGTAATAGTAGGTGCTGGTCCTTGCGGATTGTTCGCTGGTTTAGTACTTGCTCGTGAAGGATATAAACCAATTATTTTTGAACAAGGTAAAGATGTTGATGAAAGAAAAAAAGATATAGATAAATTTTGGAGTGAAGGAAAATTAAATCCATTATCTAATGTTCAATTTGGTGAAGGAGGAGCAGGAACTTTTTCCGATGGTAAACTTACAACATTAATTAATAATCCATTATGTGATTATGTACTAGAAGAATTTGAAAGATGTGGTGCACCAGAAGAAATTTTATATGAAGCACATCCTCATGTAGGAACAGATAATTTAATTAATGTTATAAAAAATATTAGAAATAAAATTATAGATCTTGGTGGTGAAGTTTTCTTTGATGAAAAAATAATAGATATTAATTTTAGTGATAATAAAATTACTAGTATTAAAACATCAAAGGATAAAACTGTTGAAACAGATACAGTTATCTTAGCCATAGGTCATTCATCAAGACAAACTTTTGAACTATTAAAAGATAAAAATATTCCTATGATTAAAAAACCATTTAGTGTTGGATTTAGAGCAGAACATTTACAAAGTGATATTAATAAATCTCAATACGGAAAATATTTTGATCATGAATTACTAAAAGCTGCTGAATATAAATTATCATATCATGATGATGAAAATAGAGGAGTATATACATTCTGTATGTGCCCTGGTGGAGTAGTTGTAGCATCAGCTAGTGAAGAAGGAAGAGTAGTAACAAATGGTATGAGTTACTATAAACGTGATGGTGAAAATGCAAACAGTGCAATTTTAGTTTCAATTCTTCCAGAAGATTTTACTAGTGATGATGTACTAGAAGGAATGCATTTTCAAAGAGAACTTGAAGAGAAAGCATATAACCTTGGAGGAAAAAATTATAATGCTCCAGTACAATTAATTAGAGATTATTTAAATAATAAAGTTACAACAAAATTAGGAAGAGTAACACCAAGTTATAAACCAGGATATACATTCGCAGATCTTAATGAATTATTTAGTGACAAATTAAATAAATCATTACATGAAGGAATAAAATATTTTGGAAGAAAATTAAAAGGCTTTGATGATAATGATGGAGTACTAACAGGAGTAGAAACAAGATCATCATCACCAATTAGAATTTTAAGAGATGATAATTTTGAATCCGAAATAAAAGGATTATATCCAGCAGGCGAAGGTTGTGGTTATGCTGGTGGTATAATGAGTGCAGCAGTTGATGGTATTAAAGTTGCAATAGCAATTATAGAAAACGAAAAATAAAAATAAAATAAAAAATAAAAGTAGAAATATTTTTTCTACTTTTATTTTTTTATAAATATATTTTTGTTTTTTACTTTTTACTTTTAAAATTATTTATTCAACAATTTTATCTGTTACAAATTTTTTATAAAAGAATTTAACAATATATATTCTAGCAAGTTCAATTAGTGTTGCACATGTATAAATTATTAATGCATATCCTAAGATATATAAAATTAAAAATTTTGATGATGCATGATTTGCTAGAGGAATTATACTTCCCCATAATGCTGTTCTTACAAAAAATTCTTCATGTATTAAATATATTCCGAATGTTGCTTTTGATATTACATTTATAAATTTTGATTTTATTTTTAATTCTCTAAAGAATAAGAATAATGATAAGCATGATATTAATACTAATATATGATTATAATTAAATACTGGTGCGCTATAGTTTTCAAAAAAGCTTGGCATATTTAAATAATCATTTCCTAATTTCATAAAAGCAATTAGTGATGAACAAAGTACATATGATAACAAGTATAAATATTTATTTATTTTTAAATCATAATGTAATCTAATATATCCAGCTATTAAATATAATAATACAAACCATATGATTCCGTATCCACCTGTTTTATCAAAAGTATAACTTGTAGGAAAAACAGTTTTTAATAATGTTAATCCACATACTGATACTATGATCATATTTCTATATTCATTCTTTTTTAAATTATTAGCTAGTACATTTAAAAATGGACTTAACATATATAGCATTAAGTATACTGTAACAAACCAATATTCACCTTGAGTAACAGGGAACAATACTAGTTTAATAAAATTACCTTGATATGCTAAATTAAATTTATCTTTAAATAAATATAATATTGCTGCAAGTCCTATTGAATAAAATAAAACTGTAAGCCATAACTTAAATACTTTTTTCCAGCTAAATGTACTCTTAACGCTAAAGTATCCACTTATTAAGATATATAAATTAGCTGCTACTATAGAAAAACTCTCTAAGATCCATCCTAGATTATAACTAGGTGATAACTCTCCAGATAATATCATACAATTACTTAACATATGTAAGATTATTATCATAAACATAGATATACATCTTAATAGTTCAAAGTTAGATTCTCTATCTTTTTTTATAACTTTTTCACTCATAAATTAATCTCCTATTAATTATTATATTAAATTATATATAATATTGATTTTCACATAGATTTATAATAGAATTATATAGCATAAATTTTTAATTAAAAGTGTTTATATATATAAAATTTATGTTAAAATTATACTTAAGAAAAATGTATTTAAAGTATATAAAAGAATATATACAAAAGAAAACGAGGAAAAGAAAAAATGGATTACACAATACAAGCTTCAACAATGTTTGGTATCGAATCAGTAACAGCTGATGAACTTAGAAAACTAGGTTATGATGATCTAACTGTTGAAAACGGAAAAGTAACTTTCACTGGAGATGAAATGGATATAGCCATAGCTAATGTCCACTTAAGAACAGCTGAAAGAGTATTAATTAAAATAGCTGAATTTAAAGCAACAACATTCGATGAACTATTTGATAAAACAAAAGAAATTGAATGGGGTGAAATAATACCTATACATGGAAAGATGCATGTCGTAGGTAAGAGTGTTAAGAGCACACTATTTAGCGTATCAGATTGCCAAGCCATAGTTAAAAAAGCAGTCGTTGAAGCAATGAAAAGAAAATATCATAAAAATGAATATCCAGAAAACGGACCTGTCTATAAAATTGAAGTAGCTATTATGAAAGATATAGTTACACTAACAATAGATACAACAGGTGACGGATTACATAAAAGAGGTTACAGAGAATTTGCTGGTGGAGCACCACTTAAAGAAACATTAGCTGCAACTATGATTCTTCTATCACGCTGGAAACCAGATAGAACACTAGTAGATTTATTTACAGGTTCAGGAACTATTCCAATAGAAGCTGCTATGATAGCAAGAAATATGGCACCAGGTATGAATAGATCATTCGTAGCTGAAACATGGCCACAATTTAAAAATGGTGAATTCAAACAAGTAAAAGATGGAGCAAAAGCACAAGTAAATTATGATGTAGATGTAAGAATCTTAGCAAGTGATATTGATGGACATATCTTAAAAACAGCAAGACCAAATGCACAAAAAGCAGGAGTAGATGATTGTATAGAATTCCACACAATGGATGCTAAAGATTTCTCATCAAAAAAATTAACAGGAACAATAATAACAAACCCGCCATATGGAGAACGTATGGGTGAGATAGAAGAAATAAGAAAGATATATAAGAACTTAGGAAAACTATCTAAAAAACTTCCATACTGGAACATGTTTATTATTACAAGTTATGAAGAATTTGAAGATTGCTTTGGAGAAAAAGCAACTAAGAATAGAAAACTATATAACGGTAACATTAAGTGTTATTTATATCAATACATAAGAAAATTTACTGATAAAGAAAGAGCAGAAGTAGATAAAGAAAAGAAACTTAGAAAAGAAGAAAAAGAAAACGTTAAAAAAGCAAAAGAAATAACTAAAAAATATAACGAACAAAAGAAAGCTCAAAAAGAAAATAATCCTTTCGGTAAATTTATTAAAAAAGGTAGAAGATAATTGTAATATCACTGTAATTGAAAAATTAAATTAATACTTTATAATTTTATTTAATAAAAGAAGTATAAAAATAAACTTATAAAAGAAAGAGGTGTAAGTATGCAAAAAGTTTTAGTTGTAGATGACGAACAATCAATTGTTGATATCTTAGATTTCAACCTTAAAAAAGAAGGTTACGAAACAGTATGTGCATTTGATGGTGAAGAAGCATTATCAAAATGGCAAAGTGAAAAACCAGATTTAATATTACTAGATATAATGATGCCTAAACTTGATGGTATAGAAGTATGTAAAAAAATAAGACAATCAAGTAATGTTCCAATATTAATGTTAACAGCAAGAGCTGAAGAAGTTGATAAAGTTCTAGGCTTAGAACTTGGAGCAGATGACTATATAACAAAACCATTTAGTGTTAGAGAACTAATGGCAAGAGTAAAAGCTAATATAAGAAAAGTAGCAAGAGTACAAGAAGACTTAAATCAAAAACAAGAAGCAAATCAAAACTTATTAGTGATAGATAGAATAAGTATAGATTTAAATATGTATGAAGTAAGAAAAGATGATAAGATAGTTGAACTTACAGTAAGAGAATATGAACTATTAAAATTCTTAATGGAACAAAAAGGACAAGTATTCGCTAGAGAAGCATTACTTGAAAAAGTATGGGGATATGAATATTATGGAGATCTAAGAACTGTTGATGTAACTATAAGAAGATTAAGAGAAAAGATCGAAGATAATAGTGCTAACCCAACATTTATTATGACAAAACGTGGAGTAGGATATTACTTCAAAGAAAAATAAAAAAATCAAAAAATTTAAAAAATAAAAAACAAAATAATGATTAAAAATATTTATTAAAAAAAATATAAAGCAGTAAGGAGCTATAATGAAAAACGCAAGTAGTATACAATGGAAACTAATTGCTGTTTATAATATCATTGTTCTTATAGCAATGATTGTTAGTGGAATCTTTATCTTATGGCAACTTGAAGAATACGAATATGGAAAGATTGAAGATGAACTAACTGCAACTACAAGTAACTTTATGAGTGTTACACTAGAAGATGATAGTGAAGAAACTATTATTAATACATTCAAAAATTACTTAGAAGAAAACTCATCATTCTACACAGATAAAGATACTGAACTTTATGTACTTGATAGTTTAGGAAATTATCTATTCTCATCAGTACCTAATCTAGAAGTTAGTGATAATGAATTTTTTAAGAGTGCAATTATATCAGCTATTAATGGTGTAAAGAAATTTGAAAAAATAAAAGATAAAGAAAATAATGAATTAATGACTTATGCTTGTCCATTATCAATATCAGGAGAAGTAAAAGCTATTATCTATACAAGAGTTAAAACAACAAGCGTTGTAGCAACAATTGAAAAGACTAGAACAATCATTGTATTATCAACAGTCATAGCAATGATGTTATCAGTAGTCACAGGTTTCATCTTTGCAAAAACTCTAACAGACCCTATTAAAGATTTAACTAACACAGCATCTAAAATGGCACGTGGTGAAATCTATCAATCAGTTGATGTTAAGGGTAATGATGAAATAGGACAACTTGCTAGAACATTTAACTTTATGTCAGTAGAACTTAATAAAACTTTATCGGATATTACTAATGAAAAAAATAAACTCCAAACTGTTTTTGAACATATGCAAGATGGTATCATAGCTTTTAATATTAAAGGTGAAATCATTCATGCTAACACTGCTTTATATGACATATTAGAAAATCACAAAAGAATATTTAACATATCAGATCTTACAAACACACTAGGCATAGAAATAGACATAGATGAATTTATAAGATCAAATACAAACATGATTAAGAATCATGAATTAAATTATAAGAAAAAAATAATTAACGTAGTAGTAGTTAACTACTTAAATGATAAGAAAGTAACAGAAGGTATCATTGTTATGATACAAGATGCTACAGAACAAAGAAAACTAGATAACATGAGAAAAGAATTCGTTGCTAACGTATCACATGAATTACGTACTCCATTAACAACAGTTAAGGGATATGTAGAAACTCTTATGGATGGAAATGTTGATGATGAAGAAACAAAAGAAAGATTCCTAAGAGTAATTAATAATGAAACAGATAGAATGACATTCTTAGTACATGACTTACTAGAACTATCTAGATTTGATAACTCACAAATTAAATTAGAAAAAACAGATGTAGATATTTATGAATTAGTAAGTGATGCATGTCTAGCACAAAAAATAACAGCAAATAATAAGAAACAAAACTTAGTTGTAGATTTACCTAAAGAAAAAGAATTAATAAGAGTAGATTCAAGGAGAATCATTCAAGTTATAACAAACCTTTTATCTAATGCTATTAAATATAGTGAAGAAGGAGCTACAATAAAAGTATATAGTAATAAAACAGATGAACAAATTGAAATAATAGTTCAAGATAATGGTATGGGAATACCTAAAGAAGATTTAGGAAGAATATTTGAAAGATTCTATCGTGTAGATAAAGCAAGATCAAGAGCAATGGGAGGGACAGGACTAGGACTTCCAATAGCAAAAGAAATCATGCAGTTACATGGTGGTGATATAATAATTGATTCTGAATATAAAAAAGGAACAACAGCAAGAATTATATTCCCAATATTAAATTAATTAAAGTATAAAGAAGGAGATAAAAAATGAAAAAGATTTTATGTTTAACACTTATTGCAGCATTATCTTTATCACTAGTTGCTTGTAATAATTTAACTGTTACTGAAGTTGGAGATGTAAGTGATGAAGGAGTAGATAAAGAAAGAGAAACTTTAAGTCTTGATGATTATTGTAGTGACTCTAAAGTAATTAATGATGCTGTAGCAACAGAAAAAGATAGTGAAGGAAATGTTGTATTCACAATTAAAACAACAGCAGAAATTAAATGGGAAGATTCATGGCTTGGTCTTTGCCCAGTAGGAGATTATGCTGATGAATTAGAAGCAGATGATTATGACATTTATTATGTTTATGAAAATGGAGATAACGTAGAAGATTTTGATAAAGGAATTTATCATTATACAGTTAACTTTAGAGATGTTGAACCTGGTGACTATACAATGGTATTAACAGATACAGATAATGCAGGTCAAATAGTTGGATCATGGTTAATAAGTATTGATGAAAATAAAGATTTTACTTTAAACTTTGAAAATGCAAAATTAGTTAATGAAAAATAATTAAAATAATAAAAATAAAAAAGTGATAGATTTTTATCTATCACTTTTTGTTTTTAAAAAAATTTTTTATTTTTTGCTTTTGACTTATCAGTATTTTATATTGCTAAGTTAACTGCGTTCTCAACTACAGTTAGTATTTCTTCAAGGTAGTATTCAAACTCCTGATTAATACCTTCGCTTCTTACTGATGCATTTTCTTCTGGCTCAACCATATCGGAACTAGCACTTTCAGAAATTATGCAGCTAACATAAAATAATTTAGAAAACTTTGCTTTGTAAACAACATAAACATAATCATCTTCTTTAGAACCATAAACAATGATTGGTTTCTTAAATCCTAATACATTTGCCATGGTAGGTATACCAAGTGATGTTGGCATATTAAGAAGTTGCTTAAAAATTTTCTCATTATCGAGATCCTTATCAAAAGGAACCATTCTAACACCTGTTACATTCTCATTATACTTACGAGGATTAGACATTACCCATAATGTTGCTCCTAGAATGATAACTAATGTGAACACTGCTATAAGAAAATTTGAACCATAACTTAAGTAGCATTTAACTGATCCCCATATGATAAGAAAAGTTCCTATAACTCGAAATACTATGCATCTTAATTTAAAACTTCCTGGTAAGTCCATGAATGTTGATATATCATAACCAAACCAGTCTATGACGCTTTTAATAAATTCGAATTCAGCAAAACTATAATCATCAATGGTAGTATCGTGATTCCAGCAGTAAAAGGCATCTTTAATTCTTATCCATATAGCTCTAATAAGAGCAAAGACAAAGAACACACAGTCAAATAACCATATTACGCTAAAAATCTGTCCAGCTTCCCCTGGAACTACATTCCCTAGAAAGAGTAATAAACACCATAAAATAAAACAATAAATAGGTAATCTCCAGTAGTATAAAAATCGTTTTAATTTTAAATTCATTAAATATCCTCCATATATAAAGCAGTTTCTAATCTGATAGTCTAATTAATGCATTAAATTTGTAATGCAACAAATAAGCAAAGTGATTATATCACGCATCTAGATATATCGCAATACTTTTCTAGCATTTTACTTATTCTAATAATTTTCTCATATTAATAGAAAAATAGATTATTTATGATATAATTTTCTTGAATTTAATAAGACATATAATTATAAATATTATGAAAGGATACAGTTTAGACTATGAAGAAGAATAAAGTTTTAGAAGTAATTAAAAATATTTCTATTATCTTCTTAATAATACTTGCGATATATCAATTCTTTGATTTATATACAACAGATGCCATTGGAGAAATAACTTCCTCATGGTTTAACTTAAATCAAGAAGCAACATACTTTATGCCTAGTGAAACACTAATCTCATTTGGTACAAAAGAATTTGTTAAGATAAAATCACAAAGTGCTCAAGAAGATTTAATAAGAGATTATATTAGAGAAATATATGATATTATATTTAGAACAAAAATATCTTATGAGGAAATAGATACTAATGTTTTAGATATAATTAATGATAGATCAATTATACTTTGCTATGATGACTATAACAACCAAATGGCAAGTGAGTTATTTGATATAACAAATGACAAGATATTAAAAACTATTAATAAGATAGAAAATATTATTATCGTACCATCCACATCAGAAAACTCAAAGTGCGAAACATACATATATGGTAATGATAAATTAATTAGATTTGAAATAAACCTAGATACTACAGAACTATATGGACTTATAGATGAAATAAATATGTTTAGAGTAAATAATATATATCTATTATCAGAAAACTATTCATATAAAAAGAACTTTAAAAACTTTGTTTTTATACCAGCAGTAATTATAGAAAACGAATTATTTGAAAATGATAAAGACATTAAAATAGAAAATGCATTTAATAAAAATAGTGTATTTAATGAAGAAGAATTAGAAAATTATATTAATACATTCTTCGATAACCCAACAGCTAAGTGGAAGATGGAAAAGGATGAACAAACACTTATATATGGTGATGGTGAAAGAACAATCACTGCATATAAAGATGGCTTTGTCACATACTCATATAGCTTAGCACAAGATAATAACATAAATATAAATGACGCCATAGATGAAGCAAGTAAAAAATTAAATAAGGATATATATTTATCAAAGTATATAAAACTTAGTGATGCTAATAAAGTTGATGAAGCAACATATGAATTATATTATGACTATTATATAAATAATTCAAAGGTTGAATTATCAAATGCAATAAGAAAGAAATATAAAATCTATTATCCATTACAAGTAACAATAAGAGGTAATGATATATCAAATATTAAAGCAGTAATATTAAAATTTACTGAACCAGAACCTAAAGAAGATGATGACCTAATGGATGATAGAACATTAAAATATGATATAAATAATTATGAAAATGTAATAAATGATTTTATAACAAAATATCCGAACTTAATGATAGATGATTTTAAACTAGGATATTTTAAAGCAAACATGATAGATGATGCAAGATTAAAATGGATAATTACATCTAAGGATGATATATTTACTTATGATATATATAAATAAGTAAATAAATAAAAAAGTAAAAGTAAAAAAATAAGTATATATACATAAATCCCCTTAAAATGTTTGTAACATAAATTTAAGAATTTATGTATATAATTTTTAAAATTTAGTATCTACAATTATAAGTAGAAGAAAGGATAAAGTATGAACTGGAGTTATGCCAAAGTAATTATAATAATATTACTATTACTTCTAAACATAGGACTAGGAATTATAAGAATAGAAGAAGATAGATCAAAATATACTCTTAGTGAAGAAGTTGAAGATAATATAAGAAACATACTAAAGATATATGACTATCAGCTTTATACATTTCTTCCTGAAGAATTTTATCCTGTAAAGAATGCTAAGGCAACACAAAGACCAGTTGATGCTCTAACAGTAGCACAAAGATTCTTCGATAAAAAAACTTATAATAAATCAAGCGAAGGAAATAAAGATATATATTTCTCAAGTGAAGATACTTATGTTGAAGTATATCGTGATGGAAAAATATTTTACTATGAAAAATTTAGTCCATCAGATTCATACTTACAAGATAAAATAATAGATAAAGATGAAGCATATGATTTAGTAACAAAATTTATGTTAAAGATTTATAAAGGTGATAGAATTTATAAAGCAGCATCTTATGATAAAGAAGATAATATTTTTAAGTATGTATATTATAATACATTACATGATACATATTTATTTAATGATTATATAAAAATAAATGTATATCAAGATCATATAGAAGCTGAAGTATGGGGAAGCAGTGTATCATATAATGGTGATAAACCAAAAGATATACTTCCTATAGATGAAATAATATTTAACTTCGTAAAGAATGTTAGAAATGAAAACTTAAAAGAAAAATATATAACAGATGTACAGCTAGGTTACTATGCATTAAATGGTGACGCACTAGTAAATGGAGAACAAATAGAATATCCATATTATAAGATAACAGTAAAATATGATAGTGATTATTATATTAATGCATATACAAATGAAATATATGATTCTAACTTAATTAAAGTAACTAATGAAAATAAATAATAAAAAATATTTATATAATAATAAAAATATTTATACAAAAATATAAAATAAAAAATATATAACTAACTAATACATTGGAGGTATTATGGAACAACTAGTAATTAAAGGTGGTAATAAACTAAAAGGTGAAGTAAGAATATGTGGAGCTAAAAACTCTGCAGTAGCATTAATACCAGCTACTATTTTATTTGATGGAGATTCAACAATATCAAATCTTCCGCAAATAAGTGATACAAAATTATTAGCATCAATATTATCTGAAATGGGAGCTAAAGTAGATTTCAAAGATGATAAGATGAGAATAAATACTGATAACATAGCTCATGGAACAGAAAATGAATTAAAAGCAGGTAAGATTAGAGCAAGTTATTATTTAGCTGGAGCATTACTTGGAAAATATAAAGAAGCAGTTATTCCACTACCTGGCGGATGTAATTTAGGAACAAGACCAATAGATTTACATATCAAAGGATTTGAAAAACTAGGAGCACAAGTTGAAATAAGTCATGGTATGTTAAAACTAAAAGCTAAAAAATTAGTAGGTACAAAAATATATTTAGATGTTGTATCAGTAGGAGCTACAATTAATATTATGTTAGCAGCAGTTATGGCTGAAGGTACAACAACAATTGAAAACGCAGCAAAAGAACCACACATAGTTGATGTTGCTAATATGCTTAATGAAGCAGGAGCAAATATCTCAGGACAAGGAACAGATATAATTACTATTCATGGAGTAAAGAGTTTACATGGAGTAAAACATAAAACTATTCCTGATCAAATTGAAACAGGAACATATATGATAGCAGCAGCCGCAACAGGTGGAGATGTTAAAATAAAAAATATTTGTCTTGAACATATGGCATCAGTCATAGAAAAATTAAGAGATGCTAATGTACAAGTAGATGTATTAGATGAAGAAACAGTTAGAGTAACAAGAAAGAAACCATTACTAGGTATTAGTGTAAAAACACTACCACATCCAGGTTTCCCAACAGACTTACAATCACCAATGGGAGCATTACTAACAGTAGCTAGTGGTACTAGTATGATTACGGAAAGTATTTGGGAAAATAGATTTAAATATACTGATGAATTAAATAAGATGGGTAGTGAAATAACTGTTACAGATAGAACAGCTCAAATAAAAGGTGTAACAAAAATAACAGGAGCAAGAGTAAAAGCACCAGACCTAAGAGGAGGAGTTGCACTAGTTATAGCAGGATTAATGGCTCAAGGAACAACAATAGTTTCAGGTGTAGAACATGTAAATAGAGGATATGAAGATATCGAAGGAAAATTAAAATCACTTGGAGCAGATATTAGATTAGAAGAAGTGGATGAATAATATAATATGAAAATAAACATAATATGCATAGGAAGTATAAAAGAAAAATTTTATACAGATGCAATAAATGAATATTTAAAAAGATTATCAAAATTTATAAAAGTAAATGTCATAGAATTAAAAGAAGAAAAACTAAGAGAAGAAAGTAAAGCTGAAGAAGAAAGAGTAAAAACAGCTGAATCAGAAAAACTAATTAATGCTCTTAGTAAATATAAGAATGCATATAATATTTTATTAGATGTCAAAGGAAAACAAATAGATAGTATAGAACTATCAGACTTAATAAGAGAAAAGAAAGATAGTGCATTAGAAAATACAGAAGATCTTAACTTTATAATAGGTGGCTCACTTGGATATCAAGATTCATTAAGAGATAAAGCAGATTATAAGTTGAGCTTTAGTAAAATGACATACCCACATCAACTTATGAGAGTAATATTACTAGAACAAATATATAGATCATTTAAGATAATAAATAATGAAGCTTATCACAAATAAGCTTCTTTTTTATTGATATTTATTAAATATCAATAAAAAATTGTAAAAAAGTATATTGTTCCACGCCTTCAAGCCATCTATTAATAAGGCATACAAAGCTTGTGAAACAAAAAAATTGAAAAATTCCTTCATTATATATAGTACTTAATTAAATAATTAAATAATGTATAAATTCAATAAAATTATTGGAAAAAATTGACAATAAGTAGCAACCGTGGTATAATGGATATAACGTATTGTTAGTTTTGGCCCATCTAATAGGGCTATTTAGCACCCGTCAAAAGGAGTATTCGTATGAAAAATTTCGGAAAAATTATTTTAGTAGTAGCAGTAGCATTAGCAATTATCCTTTGTGGATATGGTCTCATTAAGGCAATGCCAACAACTTTACAATTCAATGATAAGGCAGTTTATGCAATGAAGTATACAGACTTCGATGCTTATGTTGATAAGCTGAATGAGATACATTATTCAGATGATCTAACCCTTCTTGATGAGTCCATCCCAGAGATGGTAATCTACCAAGACAAGGATAATATTAGCTACGTAATGCAGCTAAATCCAGACAATGCAATTGAGAAGCTCAATGAACTTAAATACTCTTCAGAGTATGAGGTAATTGATTCTTTCATTGCAATGGTAGTATATTACTATTAATAAAATTGAGACCGTATGGTCTCTTTTTTATGGCATAGTATGGTTTAGAAAGTATGAGGACTTGAATGGAAGCAATGAGAATATTGTTAGCTGGTATCGCAGTTTTAGTTTGTCTTTGCGGAGCATCAATTTTTGTTCTTGGCATTATTAGTGCTTTTGAAAAATTATCTGCAAAGATTAAGATCAAAAAGAAACCAAGAGAAGAAGTTATTACTTCCTAAAACAAAAATGAGATCAAATTAATTTTGATCTCATTTTTTATTTTATAAAATTATTTTATTGATTATTTAAATTATCTTTCATTTTATTTTTAGTATTAATTAAAAATTGTTTTCTTTGTTTAATCTTTTTTGTATGATTAAATATTAAAGATTGATATGCTATTTCAACTTTACTAATAAAGTTTTCAACACTATATTCATTAGCAATATTTGCTGCATTATTAATTATATCTTTTCTATAATCTAAATCATTAAGCATACGAATTACTTTAGTGCTGAATTCATTATTTTCTTTAAATAAACTTCCTGTAATATCATCTTTAATAACACCTTTTAGATTATCATCATATTTAGCAACGACAGGAATACCTGCAGCCATTGCTTCAATAAATGTTAAACCTTGTGTTTCTGTTGTAGATGCATTTACAAATACATCACCTAGTTTATAAAATTTTGCTATATCTTCATGAGGTTTCTTACCAGCGAATATAACATCATGTGTTAGACCTAATTTTTTAGTTAGATGTTCAAGATCTTTTCTTGCTGGTCCATCACCTACTATAAGTAGTTTAGCACCTTTAACATTTTCTTTTATAGTTTTAAATTCTTCAATGATTACATCTATACTTTTTTCTTCAGCTATTCTTCCTATGAATAAAACTACTTTATCTTTATCACTAATTCCAACGTCTTTTCTTATTGTATCTAATTCTTCTTTAGAGTAATAATCTCTATATGGTTTTAGATTCATTCCTGTTGGTATTACTATTAAAGGTTTTTTAACACCATATTTAATTAATGCTGCTCTAGTTTTATTTGATGGAGTAATAACTGCATTTGTGTGCTGACAAAATGTCTTACTAAACTTTTGTATTAGTTTAGCAACAGGCATATTTAATTTTTGATTTTTAATTCTAGTAATATAATGAGCATAATCAGACCACATTGTGTGATAAGTGTGGATAACTGGTATACCAAGTTTCTTTCCACATATCTCACCAAGGATTCCTATTGAGAATTCTGTTTGAGTATGTATTACATCTAGATTTAATTCTTTAACTTTCTTATACATTCTTTTGTAATATCCAACTGCTAGTCTATGTTCTGGTGAGAATGGAACTGGAACAGATGGAAGACGGTATGCATATTCTTCATGTATTTTATCCTTAGGCATATCTTTAAGCTTAGGATCATTTGGTGAGAATATATATACATTATGTCCTTTTTTTCTAAGTCCAGCGGCTAGTGTTTCTATAGATATTACTACTCCATTTATTTGAGGAGTATATGTATCAGTAAAAATACCTATGTTCATTTCAAGTCATCTCCTATAAAATTAATTGTTTTTTGTTTCTAGTTCTTTTATATGATTCATTATTTTTTGTTGTGATAAATTTTTATTTGTTCTTACATTATCTATTAGTTCAAACATTTCCATACGCATTTTATTTTTAGCATATAGATCTGCAAGCATTGTGTAATCTTTAGTAACATCACTACCCATATTAATAGAATAATTTAAAAGTGATATAGCACTTTTATCATCATTATCTTTAATAAGTGATTCAGTAGTAATTCTTAATTGTTTAAACATATCATCATAGTTGTTTTGATATTCTAAAACTTCTTTAAAGTTGTTAGAACCAAATGTCTTTTTAAGTTCAGAATTTGATACATCTTTAAAGTTAGCAAGTTTTAAATTTTGATAGCTAAGTAATGCTTTGACATCTTCTTTTGCTTTAACTGATTTAGGTTTAAACTTAATATCATTAAAGTTAATTTCAACAAAGTGAATTTTATTTAATTCATCTTTAGATTTAATATATGTTTTGTTTTCTTCTCTAAGAAATTCTTTTATTTTCTTTTTATCTTTACCTTGCACATAACTTGCAATACTAGAACCAATTATGATAATACCTATAACTGTTGTTAATAATATTGGCATATCATCACCTCACGTTTAATAGAATCCGCCATCAACTCCGATGACTTGTCCAGTAATATATCTTGATTTATCAGAAGCAAGGAATACAACTAAGTTAGATATGTCTTCAGCAGTACCCATTTCTTCTATAATAGTATGATTGTATATGAAGTCTTTCTTTTCTTCTTCACTATAAATATCATTCATGTTTGTATCAATAAATCCACACGCAATAGCGTTAACTCTAATCTTAGATGGACCAACTTCTTTAGCAAGAGCTTTAGTGAAAGTATTAAGTCCTCCTTTACTAGTTGAGTAAGCAATTTCACAACTAGCGCCATAGATACCCCACATAGATGAGATATTAATGATAGAACCAGATTTATTAAATATCATAGAACTTAATGCTTGCTTTGTAACTAAGAAAGCACTAGTTAAGTTTGTATTTAAAACTTTAGTCCATTCATCATAGTTTGTTTCATTGATTAAATTAGATCTAGAAATACCTGCATTGTTAACAAGTATATCAACTCTTCCAAATGTGTCATAAACAATCTTAAACATGTTTTCGACTTCACTAGGGTTAGTAACGTCTGCTTTAATCATAATAACGTTTGGATTGATTTTCTTTAATTCATCATATGTATTTTGTAAGTTTTCCATATTAGAGTTAGAATTAATGACAACTTTACATCCAAGTTTAGCAAAGTGTGTAGCAATGGCTTTTCCTATACCCCTTGAAGAACCAGTAACTACAACGACTTTATCAATAAAATAAATATTTTCTTCCATAGTCATCTCCTATATTTTAATATACCCTAATTCTAGCAAATAAAAAAATAATATCAAGGAAATATATAACTAGAACTATATATACAAATAATATGACGATTAATTCATTATAAAGTTACAGATATTTTTAAAAGTGTGTATAAATTTTTGATAAAGTTTTATAAAGTTATATAAAAATAAGATATGATTTTTGACTAAAATTCCAACTAATATTTTTATAATTTTTTATAAAATTAAAGATCAAATTTTA
>JAKSVV010000020.1 GCA_024407775.1 Clostridia bacterium | reverse complement strand
ATAGTGAGATAATATTTTTTCAAAAAACACTTGACTAACTAATAGTTAATCTCCTAATAATACCATAATGTATGGAATTAATATATTATATTAAAGCAAATATAATATTGAATATAAATATATTATATGGTATTAAATATATATTTTCATCATCTAATATTGCTGTTGTGTAAATGATAACATTTAAGAGAAGATTGACGTTGTATCTTCACGAGGAACAGAAATGATAAATAGAATAAAAATTATTGATTTTAACCGAGAAGTATTTGAAGATAATTATCATGTTTTCAAAGTTATGAAAACAGATGACACGCACATAATTAGCGATGGCAATCCGATAATTTATTCGGTTTATTTTGAAGAATCAAACTTGTTCTTTGTCTTAACTCCGAAAGATGTACACAAGAACGATTTGTATAAGATATATCCTGATTTTCATTATTTTATTGAAGATGTTTGTGCTAGTGAATTATCAAACGTGGTTTTATTAAGCCTATTAATAAACAAGATACCTAATAACGCTTTGGAATATAACAATTTAACTGCTTCACTTTATGAAATAATAGAAAACAAAAAAGAGCAAAAAATAACTTTGAATTTTGTTGTAACTAATGACTTGTTGTTAACGTGCCACGTTAAGACATTTACCTTTGTTAATGAAAAAACAGTAAAAAAGATGACAAGAAAAACACAAAAAGCTATTTCAGAGGGCAAACTATCAACCTATAAAGAAAACGGAAATTATATAGTGCGTAATAAACTTACAGAAAAATATTTAATCAATAGAAGCTATGCAAATCTAAAGAAAAATACCATCGAGTACTTTTCTATTGGCGAATATAACAACAAAGCATATTACTTGACTAGTTTGATTAACAAAATAAACAACGATAATTATCAGTTTATCAAAGTAGCATTTAATGATGTTCGATATGAAAGAGTTATGGAAGAAAAAAGAAATAACAACATAACTTTCGATACCATAATGTCCAAACTACCAAACAATTTATATATAAATGTTGTTGATTATTGTGACTGTAAAAAAGAATTATCAATGCTGCTGGATAAAGTAAAAGCTAAATATCACTTCAATACGAAATTGAAACAGGATAATCTAAACTTATGCATTGTAAAAAATAAAGACATATATATAAAAGAAAACATTAAAGATGAATATGAAAATAAAAGTGAATATATAGTTCAACACTTAGAAGACACGAATATTGATGACGTTTCAATTAAGCAATGCTTGTTAGAATTGATAATCAAATATGAAGTACTAAATAAGCAGATATTAACTACAACACTTCCAGGCAAATGGGATTTTTATGCTTATATTAATAAAATAGCTCATAAATTAGAAATAATAAATAACAAAATAACAGAAATGACCTCTTTAGGTATATCTAATCAGATACAAATGATATTAGAAGAATATAAAGATAAAAATCCAAAAATTATTTATCATGAGGACAATTATCTAATTTTATTATCTACAGAAGTAAGGCTTATTCCAAATTATGAACAGTTTATTAAAAAGAAAAAAGATTTTGTAATAAAGTCAAACGAAAAAGAAGTGAATAAAGCAAGATCAAGAAGAAACGAACTATTCGGAGAGATTATAGACATAAATAAATTTATGTTTGAAGGAAGTAAATACTTATCAATAGGGGAAATGGGATATGGTATGAATAAATCAATTGATAATTCCCCATCAACAAGACTAGTTCAAGAAAACGGTTTAACAATTGAGAATATAATTGAATTATTTAAGCCTAATATTTGTCAATTAAATAAATACGCTATTACGCCATATCCATTCAAAATAATGAATGAAATTTTTAAGAAAAACGGAGGAGTGATTGAGGATGAATAGATCATTAGATAAAACAATAGAAAAGATGCTGAATAGAGCAGATCAAAAAGAAATCGGTATGACTTTAATTTCGGCAGCAACAGGAAAAGGCAAAACAACACAAGTTATTAATTATGCGATTGATTCAATAAACTCTGGACGATATAAAAAAGTAGTTATAATTGAGCCAAGACATTCAATACTTTCTGAAGTAAAAGAAAAACTAGAGTCAATAGCAGAATGCAAAGTTCTGTATCTTAATAGTGCAGTTGAGAACGCGAAAAGATATATAGATGGTGTAAAAATAGATTCAATTAAGGACAAAATCATTAAAGAAAAACTTAAAAAGTTAAAAGACTTACTATCAGATATCGATAATTTTGATGGCGTAAAAAGAAAGACTTTCGAAGAAGAAGCATTTAGAACTAAGAGCGAACTCAAAAAATATTGTATAGAAAATAAAAAAGCAATAAAGGATGATTATACGGAAGTATCAAAGATTTTTCCTGAAAACATTAAAGAAAGCAGTCCTTATATTTTAATGACAATGGACAAAGTTTTTTATACATTGGATACTCTTGAAAAGGATAATCGAATACTATCAAAAAAGATATTTAATAAAGAAACGCTTGTTGTTATTGATGAATTAGATAAGTGCTATGGAATAGCTCTTAAAAAATCTTCAGAGAACAAAGATAATCTTGATGATTTGATATCCATTATTCAATCAGCATATAAATTTATTTCTTCAGATGATACAAGATGGCAAAGAATAAATAACGAAGAAATCAATGCAAAAATTGAAATTGAAAGAAAAAACGTTATTGATGAAATAGAAAGACTAAATGATCAATATGGAATCCTTAATAACTTTGTTTTTAGATGTCCGAACGAAGAAAAGATAGAACTATTTGTTTCGAGAAAACAAACGTTTGTAGCAGGAAAAAACCAGAATTATAAATTAACAATAAAGAATAACACAACAACGTTAGAAAAATGTATAAATGAAACGAATTTTAGCGTTGTAAAGATGGCTATAGCATGCAAGGAAGTAATAAGAAAAATACTAAATCTTGTATATGATTTAAGCGAAGGATATATGTTGGATAGAGAAGATGCCACATATGAAGACGGATTACTTTTTGGAATATCACAAACTCTAAATAGGACTACATCTGAATCCAGTCATTATTTGAATTATGCAAGAAATAACACAATAAAAACACAGGCGTTAAGAATAGCGAAAGGTGAGTATGTTAACGACATGTCGGTTTGTAACAATGGATTTTCACATTGTGTTTTTGAAAATAGGCCAGGTACAAACCATACCTATGTTACAAGTTTAGGAATTGATTTAACTCCAGAGAATATTTTTGTGTGGATTTCAAAGAATTCTAATGTAATCGGATTGTCTGCAACCCAGCAAATACCAACTACACTTTCATTAGATTTAGATTATGTAAAAGATGTTATTGGTGAAAATTTTGACTGTTATAGTAGAGAAGATTTTGCTATAGCAAACAGCAATATTAATCAAACTACACAAAATCTTCATTGTGATATTGTTCGCTCTTTTAGAGATGACGAAGATTTAATAAACAGAATTCAAAAAACATTAATAGAAGAGAATGATGAATCATCTGAAAGAATCCCAAATGTTATCAATGAATATTTAGATAGCATTAGGAAACAAACAGAAAGTAATTTGATAGATAGGGAATGCAAAAGATTCTATGCAATAAATGAATTTCTATTGAGAAAAAACGCAATTTCAGGAATCATTATATTAAATAGCAATTATAGATATATTAATGAGCTTAAATCGTATATTTGTTCACTTAAAAATCAATGTAAAGTTGACACTATAGAAGAAAATAATATTTATAAAATTTCTGCAGATAATATAGAAGACAAAATATATGAAATACAAGAAAAATTGAATAAAGGAATAAAGTGTTTGATTATTTCTAATAAAGAAGCTCTTGGGCAAGGAGTTAATATTCAATACGACAGAGACTTTAATTTCTTCTATCAAGAAGATCCGACGTATGTTTACCCAGTCATTAGTAAAGATAAGCCCTTGGATAAAGAAGATGTTAACAGATACATTTACTTAGTTATGAAAATGGCTTCTAATGGTGAAATATCTTCAGCAGCAATGAGACAATGGATAACATCAATAATCACAGGAAGAAATCATGAGTTTAGATCTTTTAAGAGCGTAAAAAACGCAAAGACTAGTATCTTTATACAAGGGCTTGGAAGAGCAAACAGAAATAGTGACAAAGAAGAACATGAGTATATATTATTTGATGAAGATTTATGCGACTCATTAGATTTAGAAAATATACAGGTAGAAAAAACTCAAGAACTTGTTGCTGTAGAAGAAAGAATTAAACAATATAAGAAAGATGAAATGTACGAATTGCAAAATTCTTTGAGCAAAGAAGAAAAAGAACTTTGTGACAATAGCAATAATCTTCAAAAAATAGTATCTCAACTATTAGATACATTCACAAAAGAGAACATGCATTTAGATAGAGTTAAGGCTTTTGAAGAATATAACAAGATTAGAGAAAATATTATAAAATATGGACTTTGGTTTGAAGTAAACAACGAAAGCGATCTAAAAGAATTAAAACAATTGGGGTATGTTCAAGTTAATCAACCATATGAAAGATTATATATTAGATCAGCAGATGATAAATATTGCGAAAATCTTCAAGTAGTTTCTTTCAGCAAATTACACAAGTTAGATGAATTAGATTTTAAGTCAGTAACCAATATTAAAAGTTACAAAAAACCAACAGGTAACTGTTGGCTGATTAATCCTAAAGCTTTTAACATATTACAAGGAGCGATAGGCGAAAAGAAGTTTAAAGAATTATTCGAAGACGAAACAGGCTATAAACTTGAAGAATTGCCTTTAGAAGAAAATGAAATTTGTGGTGATTTTAAAGTAAAAGACACCAACATATACATTGATGTTAAAAACTTTTCTGAAGAAGGCGGAACAAGAGATATTACTGAGTTCGCGGTTGATAAATTAGAAAAGATTAAAGAGCATAATCCAGATGGAATGCTTATCATCGTAAATGTTTTTGCTAAAGAAAAATATTCTAATGTTAATGATAGTTTTAAAGATATATTAACGATATCTAATGTTATAGGAGAAAGAGGCGTTAAATATACCGAAAACATACGAAAAATAGAGAATTGGATAGATGAAAATACATAAAATAGTATTGTGTTTTTAACTAATAATGAAATGTTATATGCATTTTGCTGATAGAAAGTCAGTATTAGAAAAGTTATAATTGATATATAAAAAGAAACAAAATATGGCTCAAGTATTAGATAACAACATATATGGTTCTATTGGAGAATACATCAAAGAAAATACTAAAGACGATTCAACAATTAATATATCATCGCCTATTTTTACTATCTACGCTTTTGAAGGGTTAAGAGATATTTTAGAGAAGTCTGGAAAGTTTAATTTTTTATTTAATGCTCCTGCCTTTATTAAGGATATAAAAGCTAATAATAAAGAAGAAAAAGAATTCGAATTACAGATGCAAAAAAGAGAAAGAGATGTATCTGAATTTGCATTAGAGATTAATTTAAAAAATAATTTAGATCAAAACCAAGTAGCGTCAAAGTGTTATAAATTTATTAAAGAAAAAGCTGAAGTTAAATCAGTAATTCAAAATGGTGTGGTAACACCTAGCTGTATAAATGTTAATAATCAATATAATGATAGTTTCATAACAAACGGAAATACTGTAGCTTTTTCTATGGATGATATGGCTCGTATTAAAGAGCGTACTGGTATTAAATATGAAGTTGTTAAAGAATTAAAAACTTTAAAAGGGACTGTGTAATGAACAAATTTTCAGAATGGAACAAAATAGATTTACATATTCATTCACCAAAAAGTAATGATGTTATTCAAAACGATTATTTAACAGAGGAATTCTCATGTGAAAATCTTTTAAAAAAATTAATAGACAATTCTATTAATATATTTTCTATAACCGATCATAATTGTTTGAATGTGGAACTATATAAAGAGCTGAACGAACTATGTGTTAGAACAAACATTAATTATATAGTTGGCTCTGAAATCTCAATATATGACACAAATATAAATGAGAGGCCAATACACTGTTTATGCTTTTTTGATACATATGATTTAGATAAAATTAATAAAACTATAAACGAAATGTTTAACAATATTGATTTAATAAATAGAAACAAAAAAGAAAATTATCCAGATATAACAAAGGCATTTAAGTGTTTTTCTGAAAATGATGTAAGGAATGTGTTGCTTATTCCACATTTTAACAACAAGCACAGTAGTATCCCTTCCTCTGATAGGGCAGTAGATTATCTTAATCAATTATGTTTTGATGCATACGAAGACGCAAACAATATAAGCCAGATTCAAAAATCATTAAAAATATATCTTGAAAATGGATATGAAGATTTCCCTTTTGTAGCTTTTTCTGATAATCACAATCTAAAAAGATATCCAGAAAATAAAGAAGGAGAAATAGGATTAAGTTGTTATATTTTGGGTAGTATAGAATATCCCTTTAATTCCATCAAAACCGCTTTTCAAGAAGCAAAGTTAAGAATCTCTTTGTCGAAAATATCTGGTGTTAGATCAATCGAAAAACCAAAATTATATGTTGATTCATTAAAACTAAATGGTGAAATTTTTAATCTTTCTCCTTATCAAAACAGTATCATTGGTCGATTCGGAAGTGGTAAAAGTTTGTTATATACAAAAATAGTGAATGGAAACGATTCATTAAGAAATAGTAGAAACTATAGCAAATTATATGAATTAGATAGAGATTTCAGTATCAAATGCGCAGGACAAGAGTTTAGTTCTTTGCAAGAATTGAAAAATTCTATAAGCACTTACAAGGTTTATGAAACCATTCAGCACGAAGAATATTATTATAAAGATTATTTATCTGAATCAGAAATTAATGCTTTATTAAAACGCTTGAATATTAATATAAATTTTTCATATGCAACATATAGAACACTAGACAAAACAAACTTTATTGAAAAATATGAAAAATTAAAAGAATACATTAACAAATCGAACGCAAACAATAATATAAACTATAAATTGGCTTTTAAACAAACAGATTATTACTCTATTTCTGATATTAAGGAAAACAAAAATTATGAATTAGAATTAGAAACAATACAAAAAGCAAAAAAATATATTGATAATAATATTTCTTTAAAAATAAACGGAATAGATATTTATACACAAGAAGAAAAAGATATTTTATCAAAATTGCTTTCTTTAATAAACAATAAGAGCAATGTTATAAGTAAGTATGTTGAGAGCAATTTAGATACTTCTATACAAAGAATCATAAATGATTACGATTGTGGCAATGATAGATCACATTCAAAAGAAGTTAAAGACAATTTGCTTGAAGATTTTAGTGCGTTTTGTGTAGCGTTGACCGAATTTAGCAAACAATGTAAACTGCTTGATGAAATCTTTACAAAAAAAGATTATGATTCGATGGTAAATTGTTCTACTGTTAAAATAGATGAAGTTTATTCAATAAGCTATAAATATAAAATAGATGAGAACTACAAGAGCTTTACAGATAGCGAAATTAAAAACGATTATAAAAAGGATAATAGTTTTTCGTCAATAATAAATACAGTAATGAATAATGAAAAATTTATTCAAAATAAAGACCTAAATTTTAGGCTTACCAAATACCTTGAAGATGTTGAAAATAGTTATAAACACGAAAATATCCAATATGATATCTTGTTAAACAACGAAAGCATGTTAAAAAAATCTTCCGGTCAAAAATCGTCTCTATTCATTGAAATGATTTTTAGTTTAATAGAAAAAGATTTGGAAAATAAAAATAATGTTTTATTAATTTGTGATCAACCTGAAGATAATATTGATAACAAAAATGTGTTTATTGATATAACAAACAACATAAAAAGATTAAAGTTTAAATATAATAATTTCCAAATTATTGATATAACTCATAATGCAAATGTATGTATAACGTCTGACACAGAGAACATAATCATAGCAAACGAGAACAGAGAAAGCCAATATATATTTGAGTACTCTAGTTGTTGCATAGAAAATGAAAAAGAAATTGAAAAGGTTTGCGAAATATTGGAAGGTGGAAAAAAGGCTTTACAGGAAAGAAGTAGCAAGTACGGAATTAATATTATAAGAAAGGTAGAACAAAATGAAATACATATCTGAGATTAATCGCAAAGAAAATATAGTGTATATTTTTGATGAAAAAATAAAATTTGAAGAATTAGATCTTGACATTGATAACTTCATAAAAATAAATTTAAATGATTTTAATGTTTCAAATACATATAACTTTTTTGAAAAGGCAGTATTAGAAAGTATATTAAATAATAGTTTTTCTAATATTGAATTCGATTATTCAAATATTAAATCTGAGGAATTTTATATAGATGAAACATTTAAAAGTTTAGTAGAAATGTTTAACAAAATAATAGAAAAAGCAAACAAAACAATAAACGAGTGTAAAAATAATTTAAAAAAGGAAGTATAACCATGCCAGAAATTAAATGTCCAAATTGTGGAGAAGTATTCCAAATTGACGAATCTAATTATGATTCAATTGTTAAACAAGTAAGAGATCACGAATTTAATGAAGAACTAACTAGAAGAGAGAAAGAGTTCAAAAAAGAAATTGAAAGTGCTGTAGCTTTAGCTAAAGCAGACACAGTAAACAGTTCCAAAGATGAATTAGCTAATAAAGAACTTCGTATTAAAGAATTAGAAGCTGAACTAAAGTCTAAAGAAGAGATAACTAAATCTAAAGTTAATGATGCTTTAAATTCTTCGAAAGATAAAATTAACGAATTGGAACTAAAGATTAACTCATTAACAAATGAAATAAGTTTAAAAGAAGCAGAAACAAAGAATAAAGTATCAGAAGCTATATCTAAGAAAGATAAAGAGATATTAGAACTTAAATCTAAATTAGATGTAAATGACAAAGAAGCTAGACTTAATGAACAATCTATTAAGAATAAATATGAAGCTGATATCAATGCTTTAAACCAAGAGATTCAGTTCTATAAAGACTTTAAAGCTAAACAATCAACTAAGATGGTTGGCGAATCTTTAGAACAACATTGTTCTTACGAATTCAATAGATTAAGACCGACCGCTTTTAAGAATGCTTACTTTGAAAAAGATAATGATGCTAAGTCTGGTTCTAAAGGTGACTTTATCTTTAAAGATTATGATGATGAAGGCACTGAAATCGTTTCAATTATGTTTGAAATGAAAAATGAAGCAGATACTACCGCTACAAAACACAAAAATGAACATTTCTTTAAAGAATTAGATAAAGACAGAAATGAAAAAGGTTGTGAATATGCAATACTTGTATCGTTGTTAGAAGCAGATAATGATTTATATAATGAAGGTATTGTTGATGTTTCTTATCAATATCCAAAGATGTATGTTATTAGACCTCAATTCTTTATTCCTATTATTACTTTAATTAGAAATGCAGCACTAAACTCTTTAGGATATAAGAAAGAACTAGCAATTGTTAAGAATCAGGATATTGATGTATCTAACTTCGAAGAAAACATGAATGCCTTTAAAGATGCTTTTGGTAGAAACTATGAATTAGCTTCAAAGAAATTTGAAGATGCAATAAATGAAATAGATAAATCTATTGATCATCTTCAAAAGATTAAAGCAGCCTTAACTGGTTCTGAAAATAACTTAAGATTAGCTAATAACAAAGCACAAGAGTTATCAATAAAAAAACTAACCAAGAATGCACCTAGTGTTGCTGAAAAATTTGCTCAGCACAAAAAATAAAGTTGATTATTTTAACCCATCAAAAAAGACGAAGATTGCTATTTCTTCGCCTTTTTATAATCTCTTTTAATTGTATCTTTTGCTGATCTACGCATGAATTCCGCTAGTGATTCACCTTGTTTTTCTGCGTGATTTTTAAATTCTTCTAATTCACCAGCTGGTACACGAAAACGAACCATATCAAATTTTTCGTCATACTTTTTTATTGCTTTCTTTTGTGCATCTGTCGTCATGCTCCACCTCGTTTTAAAGTAAAAATAGTATATCATATTTTGTGCTATATGTGCACATATTTTAATGAAAAACTATTGACATATAAGGGCACATATATTACAATAAAGGTGTCAGAAATAATGAAAATAAAACACGGCTGTTCCAGGGAGTTGGCGCTCCAAGGAACATGCGCAGGTGGAAATAGCACCTACACAGTGATTACTCACGTCCGCACTAAAAGTATACCTTCTTAAAAGGCTTACTGACAAGTACAAACGCGATAATTAAAGATACTAATAAATTAGCATCGTGTAGGCATAAGCCCTGCACGATGTTTTGTTTTCCAGACAAGAAAGAGAGGAATTATTAATGGAAAACAAGAGATTTCTAGACGTTAACGATGTAGCTGATTATATGGGTATTTCAATATCTAAAGCTTACAAGATCATTCGTTCAATGAATGATGAACTTTCAGCAAAAGGTTTTATAACTATTGCTGGAAAAATTAGCAGAGTTTTCTTTGAAGAGAAAGTTTATGGAACCGTTGCATAAGGAGTGAAAGATGACTGCAGTAAAAGATGAAAAACGTAAAACGTGGACCGCCAGATTTCGCTATAAAGACTGGCAAGGAAAAGTAAAAGAAGTTTATAAACGTGGCTTTGAAGCAAAACGTGAAGCACAAGATTGGGAAGCTGCTTTCAAATTAGAAAAAGCGGGCAATCTTGAAATGAATTTTGAGGACTTTGTATGTAAATATAAAGAGAATCATTATCCTCGTATTAAGTACAGCACTTCGGTTACAAAAGACAATATTATCAATTATAGAATTGTGCCATTCTTTGGAAAAAAGAAACTTGTAGACATTACTACCGATGATGTTATCCAATGGCAGAATGCAATGATATCTTATCAAGATCCTAGAACAGGTAAGAAGTTTACTAAGTCATATCTCAAGACTCTTCATAATCAACTTAGTGCCATTTTAAATTATGCTGTTAAGTTTTATGGCTTAAGAGAAAATCCAGCAGCCAAAGTTGGAAACATGGGTTCAGAAAAAGATATCAAAATAAACTTTTGGACAAAAGAAGAATATATGAAATTCAGAGATGTCATTATGGATTATCCAATGTTCTATTATTGTTTTGAAGTTCTTTATTGGACAGGTATTAGAGAAGGCGAATTATTGGCATTAACTTTAAATGATGTAGATTTTGAAAACAAAACTATATCAATTAATAAAACATATCACAACATTAATGGTCGCCAATATACCACTGATCCAAAAACAATAAAGAGTAATAGGGTAATAACTATTCCAAATTTTTTGGTAGAAGAATTAAAAGATTACTGTAGAAGAAGTATTGGCTTAAATAAAAATGAAAGATTATTTCCAACTGAAAAGAGTAGTTTATCTAGACGCTTAAAAGATGGTGCAAGCAAAGCTAAAATCAAACAAATCAGAGTACATGATTTGCGTCATAGTCATGTATCATTATTAATTCATATGGGTTATTCAGCAGTTGCAATTGCTGATCGTGTTGGACATGAATCAGTGGAAATAACTTATAGATATAGCCATATGTTCCCAAGCGTACAAAATGATATGGCTAGTAGATTAGATGAACAAAACAAAGGAGAAAAAGATGAGTAGAAAAAATAAAGACAAATACAATCGCTGGCGTAATGTTACTATTGCGTTTCGTGTCACTGAAGAAGAGAATGCTCTTCTAAATAGAATGGTTAAATTATCTGGATTAACTAAACAAGAATATTTAACATCAAATATGCTAAAACGTGACATTGTTGTTAGCGGTAATCCTAAAGTGTATAAAGCACTTAAAAACGAAATGATGTGTATTTATCAAGAATTAAAAAGAATGAGTAGTTTAGATGAAATTAGTGATGAACTAAGCGAGCTTATAAAAATGGTATGCGATATTATCAATGGAATGAAGGAGGAAAACTATGACATTGGTTAAACTTAAAGATATGGAATTAGGACGTAATTATGAAACGTATGTAATGCTTAATTCTTATGTACAAAAGACAGCTAAAACTGGAAATGAATATCTTGAAATGAATATTAGTGATGGAGATATTGAGGTTATTGCAAGACACTTTTCAATAGAAGCAAAAGATTTAGAAACTGTTGGTATTAAACCAGAGAGCGTAGTTAGAGTATGTATTAATGCAAATATGTATAATTCATCTCGAAACTATACCATTACTTATATTGCAGTTTGTGATGATGAATCGCTATCAATAAATGACTTTATTAGAAAAGCCCCAATTGATGTTGATGAAGAGTTTGAATATATTGTTAATGCAGTAAAAAACAGTCATGTTATTTGTGAAGAAGATATTTGCTTTGATTCTATAAGCGAATTAACAGTTAAATTATTAGAGAAGTATGAACATGAATTTAAAATGGCATCAGCTGCTAAAACGATTCATCATAATTTGGTTGGAGGATTAATCTATCATACAGCTTCAATGGTTAAACAAGCGGAAAAAGTTATTGAGAATTATTCAGAATTAGATAAAGAACTATTAATATGTGGAACAGCATTACATGATATTGGAAAGATCTATGAAATGGAAACAACCAATACTGGGCACACTGATTATACCGATAAAGGAAGATTATTAGGTCACGCCACACTTGGTATCAAAACGATTGAAGAAATGAAAAAAGAATGTGGATGTGTTGAAGAAAGAATATTGTTATTAGAGCATATGTTAGCTTCGCATCATGGCCAATTGGAATTTGGTGCAATTGTAACTCCAGCCATTCCAGAAGCATCAGTATTACATGCATTAGATATGATCGATAGTAGACTTTATATTTTCAATAGTGAATATGAAAATATGGATGAAGGAAAGTTATCAGGTAATGTATACGCTTTAGACAATAACTCAATATACAAAGCTTATAGTTTAGATGTTGTTGATTGCTAAAATATAAAACAAAATTAATTAGTCGAAAAAATGGAAACAGATATTAAAACATGTAGCATTTAGTTCGCCCTTATTTTGTCCATATGACACGCTATAATGTCGGTGTAAGAAAACCATATGAACAAAAGAAAATGAAATTATATTATCTAGCCGTGTTAATATGAGATTTTTATATATTGTGTACTAGCCAAAAATTAAAATTATTAAAAAATGGCTAGTATAAGTGATAGAATATATTTGAGGAAAAAGAACCATGAAAACAATAAAAAGAGAAAAGTATCTTAATGAACTAATTAGTGTAAAAGGAACACCAGATATAAAGGTTATCACTGGTATTAGAAGAAGTGGAAAGTCTAAACTTTTAGAATCTTTTATTGATTATCTAAAGACAAATGATAAAAAAGCCAATATTATTTATATTGATTTCAATAGTCTTGAAAACGAAGAGCTTCAAGAATATCACACTCTTCATACATACGTATTAGATAAGTACTTAAAAACTAAAAATAATTACTTATTTATAGATGAGATTCAAAACTGCGTTGGTTTTGAAAAAGCCATTAATTCATTACACAGTAAAGAAATGTTTGATATTTATATCACTGGTTCAAATGCGTTTTTATTATCAAGTGATTTAGCTACTTTATTTACTGGAAGAACATATTCGATTGAAGTATTCCCATTCTCTTTTAATGAATACCTACAGTATTTTAAATATAAAGATAAATATAAAGCATTTGATCTGTATTTGAATGAAGGTGGAATGTCTGGTTCTTATATTCATAAAGATATAAAAGATAAATATAAATATATCAGAGAAGTTTATGACACTTTGGTTCTTAGAGATATTGTTCAAAAGCATAGAATCAAAAAGACTGAATTATTTGAAAAGGTGTCTGATTACATGATTGATAATGTATCTGCTCAACTGTCTTCAAGAAATATTGAAAAAGAATTAAAGAATAACAATGACAATACAAATCATTCGACCATAGACAAATATATAAAATATTTATGTAATAGCTTTGGTTTTTACAAGATAAGAAGATACAATCTTAAAGGCATGAAATATTTATCAACCAATGAAAAATACTATTTAGCTGATTATGCTTTTAGATATGCGCTTCATGGAACAAAGAACCCAGATTATGGCAAAGCATTAGAAAATATAGTTGCTATTGAACTATTAAGAAGAGGATATCAAGTATATACTGGAGCTTTGTATCAAAAAGAAATAGATTTTGTAGCTCAAAAGCAAAGTGAAAAAATTTATATACAGGTATCATATAATGTTTCAAACAAAGAAACACTAAAAAGAGAATTGGACCCGTTATTATCAATTAGAGATAATTATCCAAAACTATTGATATCTAGAACATATGAACCAGAACATGATATAGAAGGAATTGATGTTATCGATATTACCGACTGGCTAATGAACGACTAATTGAGCAAACGCCAAGTTAATCCGTTTAAAAGATTTACGTTCCTCAAAAAAGATCTCAAAAGAATTCTCAATACTGTGCAATCCCAAAAATTAAGGTCTATTCTAATAATTGAATAGGCCTTTTATTTCTCTTATAATATAGGTATTAAATATATAGTTTGTTTTTACTAATTTAGTAAACTAATCCCATATTATAGTGTTGTTGATGTCGATAGACAAAGACAAGGAACGATTATAATTACAGTAGAATATTGCATATCGAAATAATATGCATTGATTGAGGTAGGAAATAGAGCGTTGTGTTTTTATATGCTCTTTTTATATGCCGTTACAACAAATAGAATCAACAATTTATAAATACCAAAAAATAGGAGATAAGAAAATGGCTAATTATGACGTTGAAACTAGGATACCGGATGTTCTAGTACATATAACGTATCCGGATAATAAAACTAAAAATATCACAATTACGGGCTATGCAATTCATAAAAGACCAAGATGCAAAATTGATGGAATGAAAGACTGTAGAAAGTTAGCAAAAACAAAAGATGATATTTCAGTAATTGTTGATAGAGTCGTGAATGCAATTGTTGATAAGTATCAAAACAAAGATAAGAAAGTTGTAATGATGAACTCATTTAATATTATTGATGCAAATACAAGAATAGGTAAAACATTCTTAAATCTAAAAGTATCAAATCGTTGTTTCTACAATGATTGGAGAGAAACGACTCAACACAGTTATATGGTTTTCTATGAGAAAGAAGTTATACCAGAAATACAATGGTGTAATGCATCAGAAGATTTTGGCAAGGTTGAGTTTTATGATCTAGTAAAAAAGTTGGCACAAAAGACATTCAAGAATGGAAATTTTGAAGGCGAGTCTTTGCAAGAAGCAGAAGAGAAAGTTACAAGAAAACTAAATTATGCATATCCTATTTTTTCAGAGATGCGTTATATGGACCCAAGTATACCTGATTTATTTTTAAGGGATGAAGAAACGATGCTAACCAAAAGAACGCAGAAGGAACAAAAGAAATATTTGCCACCTAAAATTCATAAAAGCTTTAGGCAACTATTAGAACAAGATTTAGAAAGAAAGCCGCAACTTGTTAGAGCGGCAATTCTAATGGAGAACTGTGCTTTAAGAACAAACGAATCAGCAGGATGGACACAAGATTTAGGTGAAGAGTTTGATAATCACTTAATCATTTGGGTATTAATTCAAGGCAAAGGCAATGAGCAAACGAAAATACTAAAATCACATAAAGGATATCGTTTTGTTATTACGGATGACTGGGGATATGTAATGATTAAGCGCTGTAATAAATTAATTGATGATAATAAGAACGTTACCCCAACAACCGATAATCAAGTTTGTGATTACGTTAAAGACAAATTAATTGAAGCAGGTTTAACAAAAGAATATGTAAGTTTAGCAGCTAGTGAATTACAACAAACACAACTTCAAGGAAAGAATAAAGGTATTGATGTTGCTGCTTATATCTTAAGAAGGAATAGAGCAAACATATGGAGAAACTATTGTGGTTATTCGCAAAAGGAATTGGATTATTCATTAGGACATGTTTCAACTATAAATAACAAAATGAAAGAAGACATGTGGAGAATCGATACCAGACTTACACTATCAGATAAGAATCGCAGATTTATCTTGAATCCAGAAGTGAGCCAAAGTCCAAAATATCAATCAATCGATGTTAGCAAATTTGAATCAAGAACGATAATTCCTTTTACAGAATATCGTTTTATTAACAAAGGTAACAAACCAATTCATATTAAGATACATGCTGTTACAGCAGAACCTGGCGAAGCAATTGAGTTAATACATAACGAAAGAACCAATTCTTCATTTATAACAAATAACGCAATTAAAACAACATCATCAAAAAGAGCTTGTACAGAAATCATAGGTAATGTTGAAGATGAATTAAAGTGAGGGAATGATAATGAAAAACGAAATAATTATTGAAAATGGTTGGGATAGTAAATTAAGTGTTTATAAAAGAATCAATGATAGAAAAGATTCATCAAATATAAAGATATCAGGTAGATATGTTCATCATAATGCTATATTTGAATTCCCTTTAAAAACGCAAAAGAGTGGTGAGTATCTTCTTAGAGGAAGTATTAGAGCAATTGATAATTCAGGTAATGTATTAAAGAAAACAGGTAACAAAGCTAAAGAGATATTGTCTAAGCTTCCAGAAGAACAACAACTAAGAAATAATCCGAAGTTAGATATCCGTAGCAATATCTATAGCAATTCTTTAGACGATGAAAATATTAAGAAACAAATATGTAATTCTGTTCAAAAATTATATTCAGCAAACTCCATAAGAATCAATGAGCATTTACAATTAGCAGCTAGGCCAGAGATAATAACACCAAATATGGCAGCTCAACAAGTATGTGCTTCTTATCTAAATTGTTATCATCAAGATGCTTCTTTAGAAACAAGAACAAAGATTGATAAAAGAATAAAGAATTTGTGTGCAAAGTTGCCACCTATTCCTATGAAAGATATTAGAAAGTCTTTTATCAAAAAGTGGATTAATGATAATAGTATTAGTGATGAAGCAGTTCGCGAGTTATCAAGGTTTTGGACCTATTGTGTTGAATCAGGCACATGCCTTGGTATTAATCCGATTGAAAGGCCTAAAAAGCGAAGAATAAAAAGTGGCGAAGCAAAACAATATGCAGCAGCAAGAAGAACGAGCCTTGATCAAATTGAACAAGAAAGACTCTTTGAAGTGTTAATTAAAGAAAACAACGACTATGCAGTTGGAGCAGCACTTATGGCTAGTGGCTTTGATGCTTCTTTTATAACAAACTTAAAGTGTAAGGATGTAATTGTTAAAAACTACAACGATAATTATGTAGTGATTAGAAACATAAACAATAGAACCCCGGCAGCTACAAAGGATTATACAAGACCTATGGCTCCAAAGTATGCATCTATTGTTAAGGAACAAGTAAGAAAAATTCAAAACGATAATCTAGAACAAGACATTAGTGAAATGTATTTATTAAGGAATTCTAAAAGTAAGACTAAGCCTATGAATGCATCTAGACTTGTTCAAGAAGTTACAAGAATGATTATTGCTTCTGGTGTGAGCTATACAACAATTGCTTATCTAAGAGAAGAAGATAAAATGATTGCGGCAGCAACCAAATTATTAAAGAATACTTACAAAACAAATATCTTGTATGACTGCAATTTAGAATCTGATCCAGGGACTGCTTCTTTCTTGCTAGGCAAGTCTTTTGGTGCAGATGTAACAAGTGATTCATATACTTCATTCACTTCACCAGCAGGAGAAAAAAGACTTAAAAATATTCTTAGAGTATTAGATATTCCATCATACTATAAGAACATAGAAAGAGATTATATCAACGAAGGCAAAATCTATAAAAGACGTAAACCAAAAAGAAATAACGAAACATTAGATTGTACAATTGAAATAACTCTTCAACCTGGAGAAGAGTGCAAACTAGAAAGTGAACATGGAATAATTGGTGAAATAATAACTAAAGAAAATGAGTATATTAATGAGCAGCTTAGTTTAAAGATTTAACAGCACATTATGTAATTGCATCATTAATAAACATATAAACAAACAGCTTTGTAATTTATATTATCTTTCTATAGAAATAGTATTAATTGAAAATTTATAATAAATATAACAACTAGATAAATAAGGAGATTAACTATTAGTTAGTCAAGTGTTTTTTGAAAAAATATTATCTCACTA
>JAKSVV010000002.1 GCA_024407775.1 Clostridia bacterium | reverse complement strand
AAATTTAAAAATGCCGAAAATCCTTGTATATGTCCAAGAGATTTTCCGGTGTGTATGTGTGGCAAGAAAAGCAAAGGTAAAGTCATAACAAATAAACCAATCATTGCATCACCTGAGGAGATGACTAGTAATAGCCGAGCAAGGAGTGCAAAGCTAAGAGTTTTTGAGAAAAACTAAGAGGGGTATTAAGGATATGAAAAATTATAATGGAAGTAATTATTATTCTTATAATAGTAATTTAGCATATAACGAAAGATATTATGAAAGAGAAGTAAATAATTTTGACGTTAGAGTTGAAAAGACAAGAGGCTTATCTAAAAGCAAACCAAAAATGGCAGTAGTGTCTGTATTTTTAGTTTCTCTTATAGTTGTTGCTGTTTTTGCCTTTTTATTTCAATACGTACAATGCTGTACTTTAGATCATAATATTGAATTAAGAAAAACAGAAATAAAACATATCGAAGATCAAATCATCGATACTGATGTTAAGATTGCAGAAAATCTTGACGCTGCATATATTAAAAAGATAGCAATAGGTAAACTTGGAATGGTAGAAGCTAACGATTCTCAAAAAGTTTACATTGAAACATCTCATGAAGATGCTACAATTTCCTATTAATAATTATTTCATGTAATTATAATTTGTTAAGGTAATTGTATTGGTTATGGGATATGAGATATAAAAATTAAGTCTGGTAAACTTAATTTATTGACTAGGAATATAAGCATGAATTTAAATATAAAAAACAAAAATGTATATCAAGAAATATTAAAATGAAAACTATGGTGAGTTAAAATATTTTAGTAGATTATGATTATTGTGTGAGAACGTGAATAAATTTTAACTAGTTAGGACATTAAATATGAGTAACAAAAAAGAAAAAACTAAGAGAAATATTAATGGTAAAAATTTAATACCCAAAGACAGAACAAGGAATAGGTCAATTGGCTTATGCCTTGTTTTTGTGTTACTATTAATTTGTTTATTAGTCCGTATTGCATTCATTCAAATTGTTCATGGAAGCGAATATAGTAAGATTATAAACTTACAACAAACAGATAAGAATAATAAAATTATTCAAGCTATTCGTGGTTCTATGACAGATAGAAATGGTTACTCACTAGTATTTAGTAAAAGAGTTTATAATGTAATTTTTGACCCATCTAATATGACAAATATGGATCAAGAAGAACTAGTTAAATTAAAAGATATAATGAAACAAAAATTAGATGTTAGTGCTGAAGAAGTTGATAAAGCACTAATACAAAATACAAGAAAATATATAATAATGAAAAAAGCAATTTCAAAAGAATTGAAAGAGGAATTATCAGAAACATTTAGTGAACAAAAAATTCCTGGAATAACTTTTGAAGAAGATTTTAAAAGAGAATATTTAGGTAATACATTTGCATGTCACTTAATTGGTTTTGCAACTAATGGAACAGGGAGATGGGGACTTGAATATGAATATGATAAATATTTAAAAGGAACAGCGGGAAGAGAATATGTTACATTTGAAGATAACATACCATCTAACCAAACTATAGCTGCCAAAGATGGAGCTAATTTAGTTTTAACTATTGATAAAAATATTCAAACATATGTTGAAGATGCATTAAAGAAAAATATCGAAGAACAATTCGACCCATTAAAAGCATCAATCATTGTAATGAATCCATCAACAGGAGAAGTTCTTGCGATGGCATGTTATCCTTACTTTGATTTAAATAATCCTAATGATATATCATCAGAATATTATCAACATATATTTAATAAGTTTCAAAAAGCAGATCAAATTGCAAAAACATATAATAAAGCAACAGGAACTTATGATGATCAATTAATAACAATTAATGAATCAGATAAATTATCTTTACTTCATAAAAATGTTGCAATAACAGATACAATTGAACCGGGTTCAATTTTTAAACCATTACTTGTTGCAGCAGCTTTTGAAGAAGGAATAATAACTGAAAATTCAGCATTTACATGTAATGGAGGATTACAAGTTGCAGATAAATATATCGGATGTATGGGACATCACGGAACATTAAATGCAAAACAAGTTCTTCAAAAATCATGTAACGTTGGTGTTATGGAAATAGCACAAAAATTAAAAAGAAAAAAATTCTATGCATATCAAAAATCATATGGTATAGGAGAAAAAACAGGAATTGATTTGCCTGGTGAAGCAAGTGGTGCAACACTTATGTATAGCGTTGAAAAATTAAATGATACAGAACTTGCAACATCATCATTCGGACAATCATTCCAAGTTACTCCATTACAAATGATAACAGCATTTTGTAGTGTTATAAATGGTGGAAAATTAATGAGACCATATGTTGTATCAGAAGTTGTAGATTCACAAGGTGCAACATTATATCAAAACTCTCCACTTGAAATAAGAAGAGTAATTTCTGATGAAGTATCTAACTTAATGAAATCATATTTAAAATCTTGCGTAGACGATGGTCTTGCTAAAGGTATTCAAATAGATGGTTATGCAATTGGTGGTAAAACAGGTACATCTGAAAAACTTCCAAGAGAACTTGGTAAGGTTGTTACTTCATTCGTATCATTTGCACCAGTTAATGATCCAAAGATAGCTCTTATTGTTTCAGTTGATGATCCAGTAGGGGAAACACTATTTGGTTCAACTGTTGCAGGTAAAACATCAAAAGAAATTTTAGAAAAAGTACTTCAATATTTAGGAGTCCCAAAATCTAATTTCACATATTCAACTGATAGTATTAATACTAAAGTTACAGTAGGAACATATACAAATTATTCATTAGTTGAAGCAATTAATATGATTCAAAATAGTAATTTAACTTATAAAATAAATGGTGAAGGAACATCAATCACATCTCAAAGTCCTGCACCAGGAACAAAATTATCTTATAATGGATCAGTTACACTTAATGTATCAAGTACAACAGGGCAATTAATTACTATGCCAAATTTAATTGGTCAAACATATGAAGATGCTTGTAAACAAATTACAACATCGGGACTAAAAGTAGTTTATGACGATACATTAAAAGATAAAATTGTTAATAAACAAGTTCCATTACAAGGAGTAAAACTTGATAAAGGAACAACAGTTATTGTTAATGCAAATTAATAAAAATAAATTAAAAAATTAATGTAATTTGATTATACAAAACGGACTAATTTTAGCCCGTTTTTTTATTCCTTAAAATTGTTACAAATATTGAATTTTCTTAACAAAAAATTAATGTTTTATACATCGATATTTAATTGACTTTTGCTTTATTTAGGCTAAAATTATTAGTATATTTTATATAATAGAAGAGGTATGTATGAAGATTGAAAATTTAATTAAAGAAAATGAAATTGAATTATTATCTGATACAAAGCTTAGTGATATTGATATAGATATTAATGAAGTAAGTTTTGATTCAAGACATGAAGGAAATAATAGTATTTTCTTTGCAGCGTATGGAGCAAATTCTGATGCAAATGAATATATTAATAAAGCTTGTCAAAATAATTATAAAATAGTAGTAACTGATAAAACAAAAGATGAATTAATAAATAAATATGATGTAGATTTTAATTATATTAATGATAATAAAATTTGTTTAGTAAAAGTAAATGAAGTAAATGAAGCTTTAGCATTAACAGCTGAAAGATTACATGACTTCCCAGCAAAAGAATTAAAATTTGTAGGTGTTACAGGAACAAATGGAAAGACTACAACAACATCATTAATATTTGAATGTTTACAAGCATTTGGTAAGAAATCAGGTTTAATTGGAACAATGGAAATTCATTATGATGATGAAGTTGAAACTTCAAAAAATACAACACCTGATACACCATCACTTCAAAAAGTATATAGACATATGCTTGAAAAAGGATGTGAATATAATGTAATGGAAATTTCATCTCACTCATTATCATTAAAAAGAATATGTGATGAAGAATTTGAAGTTGGTGTTTATACAAACTTAACTGAAGATCATTTAGATTATCATAAGACAATGGAAAACTATAGAGATGCAAAATTTATTTTATTTACTAAGTCTAAAAAATGCGTTTTAAATTTAGATACTGAATATTCTAATTTCTATATTGATGGTTGTCTAAAATTAAATAAAGAAACAATGCTTTATGGAATATGTGATGATCCAAATAGTAAGATAGAAGAATTAAACAAAAAATATAATGGTAGCAAATTTATATTAGCATCAAATGTTAATGTTGATATAACAGGAAGTGAATTTTTAGTTACATATTATAATGAAGGAAAAGTTGAACAAACAACTATTAAAGTTAGAACACCTGGTATGTTTAGTGTATATAATGCATTAAGTGCAACAGGTACATTATTATCACTTGGATTTAATTTAGAAGATATTAAAAATGTTTTAGTTTCTCTTCCTGGTATTACAGGTAGATTTCAAACATTTACATCACCAAAAGGATTTGGTGTTGCAGTAGATTATGCTCATACACCAGATGGTTTAGTTAATATTTTAAATACTGCTAAATCTTTTGTTAAAGGAAGAATTATAACTGTATTTGGATGTGGTGGAGATAGAGATAAATTAAAGAGACCTATCATGGGAAGAATAGTTATGGAACTTAGTGATGTTGCTATTGTTACAAGCGATAATCCAAGAACAGAAGACCCTGAAATGATTATTGAAGATATTGAAGTTGGTATGAAAGAATTCAATAAAGAATATATTAAAATATCAGATAGATATGAAGCAACTAAGAAAGCAATTGAAATTGCAAAAGAAGGTGACTTTGTTATTTTAGCTGGTAAAGGACATGAAGATTATCAAATTATAGGTAAAGAAAAAATACACTTTAGTGATATTGAAAATGTTGAAAAATTAATTAAATAAAGTATGATTATTAGTGATAAAAATTATTAAGTTAATTTTGATTGGAGTTAGAAATATGTTTACAGAAGAATTAAAAACTTGTCTTATAACATTAGGAATTGAATTTGGTATATGCGTAATATTAATGCCTATATTTATTCCTGTTTTAAGAAAAATAAAATTTGGACAATATATAAGAGAAGAAGGACTTGAAAGTCATAAGAAAAAATCAGGTACACCAACTATGGGAGGAATAATTATTGTACTTGCATTAGCAATTGGTGGATTAATTTTTTTAAAAGGCAACACAGATGTAATAGCAATTGTTTTAGTAACACTTGCTTATGCTGTTATTGGATTTTTAGATGATATATTAAAAATTAAAAAGAAGAATAATTTAGGATTAAGAGCATGGCAAAAGATGCTTGGATTATTTATAGTAACAGGATTATTCTTATGGTATATTCTTGGAATAAAAGGTATGAGCTTTGAAACAGTTATACCTTTTATGGATGGATTTAAATTAAATTTAGGATGGTTATACATCCCATTTGCATTATGTGTAATGCTTGGAACAACTAATAGTGTAAACTTTACAGATGGTCTTGATGGATTATGTAGTGGTGTTACAATTTTAGTTTCAACATTCTTTGCGGTTGTATGTTATAGAATGTTCCCTGAACTTGCACCATTATGTTGTAGCGTTATTGGAGCACTTTTAGGATTTTTAATATTTAATGCACACCCTGCTAAAATTTTTATGGGTGATACAGGATCATTAGCACTAGGAGGATTTTTAGCATCACTTACTTTAGTAACACAATTACCTATCTTCTTAGTAATAGTAGGAATTATTTATGTAAGTGAAAGCTTATCTGTAATGATTCAAGTTACAAGTTTTAAATTAACAGGTAAAAGAGTATTTAAAATGGCACCTATTCATCACCATTTTGAATTATGTGGATGGAAGGAAACAACAGTTGTTGATGTATTTTATTTAATAACAGCGGTTGCTTGTCTAATAGGATTTTTAGCATTATAATATATAGTAGAAAATTTTAAATAGGAGAAAACTTATAATGAGTTATTATGAGCAAAACATTCCTGATAATTATGAAAATGAACGAAATTCAAATAGAAGAAAACAAGTGAGAAAGAAAAAGAAAAGTGGATTACTTTTTGGTGATTTTGTTACTAAAAGTAAATTCTCAATGTTTCCATTTTTAATGGTTATTGGTTTATCAGTTATTGGACTTATGATGATATTAAGTTCAAGTTATTATAAAGCAATTCAACAATATGGAGATGGATTACATTTCTTCAAAAGACAATTATTATTTTTTATTATCGGAATAATTGTAATGTATATTGTTAGTAAAATTAACTTTAGAATATATAAAAAAGTAGTAGCGTTTGGAATATATCTTGTAAGTATGATATTACTTATCATAGTATTATTTAAAGGTGATACTTTTGGTGGAGCTCAAAGATGGCTTGAAATTGGACCATTATCGTTCCAACCATCAGAACTTGCAAAAATTGCAATGATATTGCTCCTTGCGTTAATGCTTGCAGGAAGAAAAAATGAAGTTGATTTAAATAAACTATCATTCCATGAAAAACTATGGAAGTCAATTGATAGTTATAGAGCAGAATTAATAGTAATTGCAATTCCAACTCTTTTAATAGGAATTGAAAATTTATCAACAGCAGCAGTTGTATTATTTACTGGACTATGTATGTTATTTATCGATGGATTCAAACTTGAAACATGGATGATAATTTTACTATGTTTACTTGGTGTTGGAATTTTATTTATTAAAGTTGGTGGAATTGATTTAGTTCAAAGTTGGGATATAGCTGGTGGAAAATATAATAGACGTCTTCAACGTTTAGAAACTTGGCTAGATCCATTCTCTGATCCACTTGATGGAGGATATCAAACTGTTCAATGTTTATATGCGATAGGTAGTGGAGGAATTGCAGGAGTTGGACTAGGAAAGAGTAAACAAAAATTAGGATATATTCCTGAATCATATAATGATATGATTTTCCCAATCATATGCGAAGAGTTTGGACTTGTTGGTGCAATATTTATAATTATATTATTTATTTCACTGATAACCAATTTAGTAAATATATCGATGAACTCGCAAGATAAGTTTGCAAAATTCTTTACGATTGGATATACATCACTAATCTCACTTCAAGTATTAGTTAATGTAGGAGTTGTAACTGGAGTAATACCTAACACAGGTATGCCTTTACCATTTATAAGTTATGGTGGAACAACACTTTTAATTTTACTTGCAGGTATGGGAATAGTATTAAATATTTCGAGATATCAAGAATAAAATATAGCACCCTTTAAGGGTGCTTTTTTAGTAGTTTTTTTATCATTTAAGTTATTGACAAAAAACCACCTTCGTAATATAATCATGGTTAAACATTTTGTGAAATATTAAATAATCACACTAAGCTTTGGAGGAGAAAAATGAAAAAATTCATTGTAACTTTTTTAACGCTAATGGTTGTATTTACTACGCTTTTTGGCATGGCTATGACATGCTCTGCAGAGGAAATTAATCCTACTTATAAGGTTACAGCTTCTAACTTAAATGTTAGAGTGGGCGCAAGCCTTGATTCTAAGAAGATTGGCTTATTGCCTTATGGCAGCAAGATTAATCCTATATCAATTTCTGATGGCTGGGCAAAGATTAACTATAATGGCAAGATTGCATATGTAAGTGCAGACTACATTGAAGAATATGTTCCAACATATACAAATGGATTGAGTGATAACTCGTCGGATTATTTAATTATTATTAATCCTCATTACAATTCACTTGATATTTATTATGGCGGAACAATTCTTAAAGAACTTCAGTGTGCAACAGGTAAAGCATCAACACCATCACCACAGGGGCAATTTCAGATTGTAAATAAAATTGTAAAACCTGCATACAAAGGAAAATTATCTGGTAGTAAAGATAATCCTTTAGGTCAGAGATGGATGGGACTTAGTGTACCTGGTACAGGTGGATCTAAATATGGTATTCACGGAACTAATGAAGAAGATTCAATTGGAACAAATGCATCTCATGGTTGCATAAGAATGCATAATGCAGAAGTTGAAGAAATATTCGAGTTCATGCCTGTTGGTACAACTGTAATTATATGTGACAGTGAATCAAGTGATATTGATGTTGCTGCATCATATGGTATAACAATTAAATAACTTTTAAAGACGCCAAATAATTGGCGTCTTTTTTATGAAAAAATAATTAAATATTAGTAAATATCAAAAAAATAATGACGATAACAAAAATAGTGAAATAAAAAAATTTTTATGGTGGGTATATGAACGTATTAAGTAATTATTTTATTGAATTAATAAATACATTTAATAGTGTATCGGGTGAATTTATAAGTTATGATTTACTTACTTTAAATGATATTATTAAAATAAAATCATATGTAATTCAATATAATTTAGATAGCGAACATAAGTATGAAAATGCTCTTAAATATGCATTTATATTTATGTTAAATGGAATAGAAATTTCATCTGACACATTAGTATCTTGCATGAGCACACAAAATTATATTCCTTTTGAGTTATATGATATGTTAGAAAAATGTTGTATTAAATTTGTATGCAATCAAAATGTATATAACAGTGCATATGATTTTTGTGTAAGTACATATAACTATATGCAAATGAGTTATCAAGATGTATCATTTGTTGATTTACTTTATAACACACTTCGTATGTGGCAAGGTCAAAATGTTTTATTTGAAATTAATTTTGATGACTATTTAATTCCTGAAACACAAACTGAAATTCCAAATGAAAATGTCAGCGAAGAAATTAGTCCACTTAGGATTCATAAACAAGAAGTGCAAAATGAAAGTAGTAAGCAAACTGCTACAGTAAATCTAGAAAATATAAATGTAAGTTTTAATTCATATAAAGAAAAAGTTCAATCATTAATTGATAATGGAGTTAAACAAATTATATTTACTGGAGCTCCTGGAACAGGTAAGACATATCTTGCTAAAGAAATTGCAAAGTACTATGGAAAAAAAGAAGAAGTAAGTGCAATTAAAGGAAAGAATTATCAACTAGTACAATTCCATACATCATTCGATTACACAGATTTCGTTGAAGGATTAAGACCAATGGAATCAAGAGATAAAGTGGTTGAATTCAGAAAAGTTGATGGTATTTTTAAAGAATTTTGTAGATGGGTTGAAGAAGAAAATATTAAAGACATTTATGGTGTTGATTCAAGATTAGGCAACAAAGAATTTTTTGAATCAACATATAATAGATATATAAAGAAAATAATTAAGTCATGTTATGATGGTGACTATTGTAATTTAAATGAACCTAAAGTAAATTATGAAATGAGAATGAAATTAAAAAATATAGTTACTGATGATTCATTAAGATTGATAGAAAAAACTACATGGGGACAAATTGCTGATGGTAACATTGATAAGTTTATGCAACAACATATTGATTGTAATATAAAAATATATAATCCAGAAGAACTTACAATATTACTTAACAGTGATGATTCAACAAATACTATACCGGGAACATTATTTGAAACAGCGGAAGATGGTAAGAGTTTGAGATGGAAGTATAAAGATTTAAATAAAAAATATTTCTTTATCATTGATGAAATTAACCGTGCTGACCTTTCGAAAGTTCTTGGAGAACTTATGTATTGTTTTGAAAAAGATAAAAGAGGACCAAATAATTTAGTTCAAACACAATATAGAAATTTAATAACATATGATTGTGATAGAAAAAGAGAACTTGCAAAATTTGAAGATGTATTCGTTGATGGATTCTTTATACCAGAAAACGTTGTTATTATCGGAACAATGAATGACATAGACAGATCTGTAGAAAGTATGGACTTTGCATTAAGAAGAAGATTTGTCTTTGAAGAATTCTTTGTAGACTTTGATAATTTAATGACAGCATTTGTATCGCCTTCATTTAAATTCTCATATGATTTAGCAAAAAGCTTAGCATCAAGTACATGTATGTTAAATAAATATTTGCATATTCATGGAGAACAATATGGATTAAATTCTCACTATGATATATCACAAGGTCAATTTAGTGATGTTAATCCAAACATGGTAGCAGAAGGACCAGCACAAGTTAAAGATTATGTTTGGAACTATAGAGTTAAATCATTACTTAGAGAATATCTAAGAGGTGAAAATGAAACTGAAGTTATGAACTTTATAGATAATGCAAAAAAGATTTTTGATATAGAAGTACAATTTAGTGATAATAACTTAGAAGAAAATATAAAAAATGCATCAGTATTTTTTAATGCAATGTTTAATGAAAAATTCAAAAAAGAAGAATTCGAAAAGTTCTTTAATGAAATGATAGATCATGGTACTATCGATAAAACAAAACTATGGAATAAAATAATTAATAAGTAGGTTTATTATGAGCATGCTAGAAGGAACAGAAATAAATATTAATAGTGGGCATAGTAACATCGTTATCTTAAGTGATAATGGTGTTATTAGTAAAGAAAATTCTAGCTATGCTAAATATATAACTGATAAAATTAATGATGATAATTATAACATTATAAATTGTGATGGAGAATTTTTATATAAGAATAAATTTGATTTAAATATTTTTAGAAATATTAATGAAGATTATTATTTAGGAAAATATTTAGGTATTTTTTCTTTATACATTGATGAAAGAGTACATAACTTATTACTCAAAACTAGATTCACATCACTTTATAATGAAAATTTTTTAAATATGTTGTTTGAATCTTATTACGGATTTAGTGGTAAATTATTTGAAGAAAAAATAGATGATGAAGATGAAGAAACTTCTGAACTCGATGTTATTCATAATAAGATTGACAGAACATTTAAAACGATTAATTTATTTACTTATTTTTCTTGTTTAAATAATGCAATTCGTAAAGGTATGTTTAGACAATATAATGAGTTTGAACATAACGATACAAAAATTAAAGGAAGAATAGATGTATCAAGACAGGTTATAAAAAATCAAAGTATACAGGGTAAGGTTTGTTATACTACAAGAGAATATACACCTCTTAATGCGGTTAATAAATTAATTTTAAAAACACATTTATTCTATGAAAAAAATAATAAAAAAACTTTATCATGTTTAATGAATAAATATAAAGATGCGCAAAAACATATCTTACAACTTAAAAATTTATTTCCTAATATAGATGAGTTTGGAACAGATTCATTAGCAAAACAAGCTAATACTAAAATTTCAAATATGGTTTATAAAGAATATGAAATGTTACGTAAGGTATCTATTAATATTTTAAAAACAAAAGGAAGAGCATGCTTTGATGAAAATGATTCCAGAGTTAAAGGAGTTGTTTATGATATAGAAAAAATGTGGAGTAATTATATTTATAAAAATATAATCAGTAAATTTTATGAAGATAATAATTCTAAAATAAAAATTAAAAATAAAAAGAAAATATATGATAATGATTCAATTATAAATTATAAAAATAATAATGTTATGATTTTATCTGACTATAGTAGAGATTTTGAAATCTCTTATCTAGGCGGTGAGATGGAATATGAACAAAAAAAGATTGTCGATAAGAAAATAGATGATATAATAAAAATTGCTAAGGATAATGATTCTAAGTATCAAGTTATCGTATTCCCAATGGGAGTAAATGATAATGAAGAGTTAAAAGAAATTGTTGATGCTTTCTATCAAGATAGTGCAATAGCTAGATACGAATTAGATGATATTGTACTATTTGAAATTCCATTTGCTATTTTTACAAATGCAAAAAGTTATGATGAATTTATAAATGCTAGCAATTTAGTTTGTGACAAAATATATAATTTGCTTAAAGAAAATATTAACTAGGAGAACAAGATGGATTCATTTTTATTAAAGACAATTATATTAAGAACAGTTATTTTTATATTACTTTTTATTTTACTATATAGAGTAACTAGAAAATTTATTAATGGTATTATGCTAAAAAGAAAAGAATCATTTGAAAATTATAATAAAAATTACAATAAAAAAGATGATAATTAGTGCTCTAAATCAGTATTGATATAGTATTTTTGTAAATATTATAAAATATTGAAAAATAAATAAAAAAATAAACATTTTTTTATTGCACTTTAAAAAATATATCATATAATAAAGTAACCATGTTTATATAAAAATTTTTGAAATTGTTTTATATAAATATGCAATTTGGTTTGGGGGTAAGAATGAACACATTTACAAACGAAATAGAAATGTACGAAATATTAAATGCTAATCATCGTGATCCTCATCATATTTTAGGTATGCATGAAATTACACGAGAAGATGGCAGTAAATGTTTAATAATTAGAGCTTTTATTCCTGTAGCTAAAGAAGTTTATGTTATCGACGCTAATAACACTAGCGAGCAATATAAAATGGAAAGAATTCATGATGATGGATTCTTCATATGTATTTTAGAAAATAGGACTGATTTCTTTAGATATAAGTTTAAGGTAACTGGATATGTTGAAAATGAATGGTTATATTTTGATCCATATCAATTTGGTCCAGTATTATCAGATTACGATCAATTCCTTTTTGGTGAAGGTAACAATTATGAAATCTACAACAAATTAGGAGCACACGTAATTGAATTGGATGGTGTCTGCGGAGTATTATTTGCAGTATGGGCACCAAATGCAAAAAGAGTGAGTGTCGTTGGAAACTTTAATGACTGGGATGGAAGAAGAGGACAAATGAGAAATCGTGGTGCCTCTGGTATTTGGGAATTATTCGTTCCAGGTTTAAGAGAAAATGATAAATACAAATATGAAATAAAAACAAAATATGATGACTTGTTAATGAAACAAGACCCATATGGTTTCTATTGTGAAGTAAGACCAAATACAGCAAGTATAATTTACAATATTGATAACTATGAATGGCATGATGATGATTACATTCGTGATAGAGATCAAAAAGATGAATATAATTCAGCAATGAGTATATATGAAGTTCATCTAGGTTCATGGCAAAGAGGAGACAATAATTCATTCCTTGGATATAGAGAACTTGCAGAAAAACTTTGTGACTATGTAACTAATATGGGTTATACTCACATTGAATTATTACCAGTAACTGAACATCCATTCGATGGATCATGGGGATATCAAGTAACAGGATATTATGCACCAACATCAAGATTCGGTAATCCAAAAGACTTTATGTATTTTGTTGATTACATGCATCAACATGGTATTAGTGTAATAATGGACTGGGTACCAGCTCACTTCCCTAAAGATTCTCATGGACTTGCTAGATTTGATGGAACATGTTTATATGAACATTCAGATCCAAAACAAGGTGAACATCCAGACTGGGGAACATATATTTATAACTATGGAAGAGCAGAAGTTAAAAACTTCTTAATAGCAAATGCACTTTTCTGGCTAGATAAATATCATATTGATGGATTAAGAGTTGATGCTGTTGCATCAATGTTATATCTTGATTATGGTAAGAACGATGGTGAATGGATACCAAATAAATTTGGTGGAAAAGAAAACATTGAAGCAATAGAATTTTTAAAACATATGAATTCAATCATTGATCAAAAATTCCCTAAGGCTTTAATGATAGCAGAAGAATCAACATCATGGTCAGGAGTTTCAACTAAAGTTGAATATGGTGGACTTGGATTTAAATTCAAATGGAATATGGGATGGATGAATGACTTCTTAAGATATGCTGCAAAAGATCCTATCTATAAGAGATATCATCATAACGATATAACATTTGGTTTAATATATGCATTTAGTGAAAACTTTATCTTAGTATTATCACATGATGAAGTTGTTCATGGAAAAGGATCAATGATAGGTAAGATGCCAGGTGACTATTGGCAAAAGTTTGCTAATCTAAGAGTTGATTATGGATTTATGTTTGGACATCCAGGAAAGAAATTGTTATTCATGGGAAATGATTTTGGACAATTTAATGAATGGAATGATGGAGTAAGTCTAGATTGGAATTTATTCGATTATGAAAAACATAAACAACTTAATGAATATATAAAAGATTTAAATCATTTATATAGAAATGAAAGAGCACTATGGAGAAATGATTTCGGTAGTGATGGATTCGAATGGATAGATGGAAATGATTTTAACAATAGCATTGTTAGCTTCGTAAGAAAATCAGAAAATCCAAACGATAATATTTATGTTGTATGTAACTTTACACCAGTACCTCATAATAATTATAAGATGGGTGTATTTGATGGAGGAGAATATCAACAAATCTTTAATAGTGATATCGAAAAATATGGAGGAAGTAATATCTATAATCCAGATCCTATTAAAGCATCAAGTGATGGATGGAACTTTAAACCTTATTCAATAGAGTTTAGATTACCACCATTATCAATGGTTATGTTTAAAAGAAAAACATGGTAGACCAAAAAGATTAAATTAAAAATTAGATTAAGATTAAAATTAAAATGTGTGTGATAAATTTATATATTTATATATGAGATAAAAAACCTTTCAGTGATGAAAGGTTTTTTACTTTTTTATTTAAATTTTATGAGAAAAATAGAGTATTGATATATAATTTATTGTAAAAATGGCAAAAAGGCCTTAAAATCGATAATAATGGCTAATTTACATATATATTTTATGTAATTCAAACATTAAAATTAGTTATTGATTAAAAATATTAGATTTTTTAATGATTTTAGAAAAAATTTTGATATACTATAAATATTATTGGAGGTATATATGAAGCAATTTTTTAAGTTAACATTATTAATGATTTTACTATTATCAGTTTCAATTCTTAGTGGCTGTAATAAATTTAATACAGAAATTTATTCAGCTAATGGATTTGATGTTGATTTATATCAAATTGAAGATCAAGATGAAATGTATAATAAATTTAGTATCTTTCAAAAACATGCTGGAGATTATTATGGAAAGAGTATAAGACTTGAAGGATATTATGATGAAACTTATGCAACAGTAAATGATGAACCTAATGTATATCATTTTGTAATTATTCCAGATAGTGATGGATGTTCTTATTTATATGTTGAGTTTAATTGGATGGGACATAAACTAACTGAGTATCCTGAAATAGGAACTAAAGTTGTAATAACAGGATTATTAGATCAATATTCAGAAGGTGATACAATTTATGATTATATAAGATGTGATTCGTTAGAAATTTTAGAAGAAGAAAATATTACTGATGAAGAAAATGATATAAGAAATCAAATTATAGAAAAAGAAAATAATAAATAAAAAATGTAGATAGAAAATTTCTATCTACATTTTTTTATTAGAAAAAATTTATTAAACTAATTTAACTTTGAAGAAATTCTTTTTACCTTTTTGAACAATGATTTCATCATCTTTAAATAAATCTTTTGTAATCATCATTTTAACATCAGTAACTTTTTCAGAGTTGATTGAAACTCCACCTTGTTCAACTAATCTTCTTGCTTCTGATTTTGAAGGAAGAATAGCAGTAGTTACTAACATATCAAGTAAACCAAATTCTCCATCTAATAATGTTTTATCTAAATCTTTTGTTGGCATATTTTCATTATTACCTTGTCCTGAGAAAACTGCTTTAGCTGCTTCATCACATTTTTTAGCTTCTTCTTCACCGTGAACAATTTTTGTTGTTTCGTATGCAAGAACTTCTTTTGCATGGTTGATAGCAGCACCTTCAACATTACATAGTTTATCAATTTCATCAAGTGGTAAGAATGTTAATAAGCATAAACATTTTCTTACGTCAGCATCTTGTACGTTTCTAAAATATTGATAGAATTCGTAAGGTGTTGTTTTTGCTGGATCTAAGAATAGAGCTCCTTTTTCTGTTTTACCCATTTTCTTACCATCACTAGTTGTTAGTAAGTTGAATGTAAATACATTAACATCTTTTCTTTCTTTTTTACGAATTAATTCGATACCACCAATCATGTTTGACCATTGATCGTCTCCACCGAATTCCATTGTACAATTATATTTTCTATTTAATTCTAAGAAGTCATAACTTTGCATTGGCATATAACAAAATTCAAGAAGAGTAAGTCCTTGTTCCATTCTTGATTTATAACATTCAGCTGTTAACATTTTATTTACTGAAAATGTTACTGCAATATCTCTTAAGAATGGTAGGAATTCTAATTTGAATAACCAATCTGCATTATCTACCATGATAGCTTTATCATCTGTGTAGTCTAAGAATTTTGAAATTTGTTTCTTTAAACTTTCTGCATTGTGTGCTAATTCTTCTCTAGTTAACATTTTTCTCATATCATTTTTTCCTGATGGGTCACCAATAGAAGCAGTACCTCCACCAACTAATGTAATGATTTTATGTCCAGCTTCTTGTAAGTAGTGAGCTGCCATTAATGTTAAGAAGTGTCCTATATGTAATGAATCACCTGTTGGATCATATCCACAATACATAGTAACACTACCTTCACCTAATTGTTTTCTAATTTCTTCTTCGTTACTTGTTTGTGCAATGTAACCACGTTCTTTTAAAACGTCGAAAACATTTTTCTTTTCTTCCATTATAAATTTCCTCCTTTATATTTTTTAAGTAAAAATTGCAATAAAAAAATCCTTATAGCAACATATGCTAAAAGGACGACAATATCGTGGTACCACCTTATATTTAAAAAGATTAATATCTTTAACTCATTAAGTTTTAACGCTACAAGCGGACTTTCGTCATGCTCTAAAAGTGTAATTCGTATTTTATTTGAAACTTTTCACCAACCAGTTTCTCTCTAGATTAATACTACTAGGTCTTTTTTCAATGCATAATATTTACTTTAATTTAAATAATATTTTAACACAGCATTAATGTTAAGTCAACAAAAGATAATAAAAAAAGAAGAACAGTAGTTCTTCTTTTTTTAGCAGTCACATCATAATTTTTCTAGCTTTCCACATTACTTCAAATTTGCTTTGATTATCTGGCGGTATTATAAAGTTCTCATCTAAATCAACGAGTCCCCATAAATCCTGTCCATCTTCAGAATAATAATTGATGATAAATGTATTATTTATAAATGGTTCAACAAAGGTGTAGTTCCAGCTAAGAACTTCATTACCATTTTCATTTATAAGATTTTGCATTCCACCATTTTTAATTACTCCATATTTGCCTATGAAATTGTCAGCATGATCATAAATTTTATCTGTTAGTTTTTCACCAGTCTCTGTATAATATCCATACCTACGCATATTATTATTGTTTGGATCTTTGATTCGATATATTGCATATTTTCCTTTGAACTGAAAAAGTGCATCAATGTTTTCAACAGGTATTTCTTTTCCGAAACAATTTATGATTACATATTTATTTTTGCCTTTATTTTTTATTCTTGCTTGCATAATATCATCTCCATATTGAGTGACTGCTAGTATAGCTGTTGCTACAAATTTTAAAAATATAATATAAAAAATATGAATTTTTGTCAAACCTATATCAAGGAAAGTATTGATTTTATGAGGGTTAGAAGAATTTATTTATTTCTAAATTTATTGACTTATAAATTTCTTTTGTATAAAATGAAATTATAATGAAGGAGGTTATCTATGGCAGACAGAAATTTTTATGGATTACCAGGAACAGAATCATATAAGTCAAACATGTTAAATAGACAAAAAGCAGAAAGATTTTATGAAAATTTAAATATGAATAAACAAGCATTCAATGCTCACGAAATGAAGACTGAAAAACAAAAAGTTGAAGTATTACTTGATGGAGTAATTTATACAATCGTAAGTGATGAAGAAGAATCTTATATGCAAAAAGTTGCATTCTATTTAAATCAAAAATTATCTGAAACAAGAAAAATGGAATCAACAAGAAACATGGACTTAAGAGCAGTTGCCTTATTAACTAGTTTAAATATCGCAGATGAATATTGCAAACTTTTAGATGATTCAAATCAAAAAGCTATAGATATTAAAAAACTAGAATCAGAAGTTGATATTTATAAAAAAGAATATGAACATTCAAATAAAGAAAATGAATTATTAAAAGCTGAAATAGAAACACTTAAAATGCAAATTTTAAGGGAGAAGAATGCACAAAAAGTAGTTGCAAGTGAATAACTTGTAACTTTTTTTGTGCATTTTTTTAGTGCTATTATGTAATATTTTTTTAATAACTTATTAATTAATTGTTATAAAAAAATTAGTATATATTTTATTGATTTTGCTTTTTAGCAGAATATAATTTAAGTATGTAGATGTTATTCTACAAATATAAAAAATATATCATAGCGAGGAGGTTCTATGAAAAATTTTTGGAAAAATTATAAAGCAACAATTATCTTACTAGCTGCAATTGTTGTTGGTACATTCTGCGGAATTTATTTCGGAGAAAAAGCAGCAGTAGTACAACCACTAGGAGACATTTTCTTAAACATGATGTTCATAGTTATTGTACCATTAATCTTTTTAACAATTACATCTTCAATTGCTAAGATGTCTAGTCCAAAAAGATTAGGAAAAATTATTATTACAATTTTTGCAACATTTATTTTTACATCACTTGTTGCAGTATTCGTTGGTTTAGGTGTTACACAAAATGTAGATCTTGTTACAGTAGATGACGAAGAAGCTATCTTCTCAGAATTTGCTACAGATGAAGAAATTGAAGCACCTGAAGAAGACATGTCTATATTAGAAAGAACAGTTCAAGTTTTAACTGTTAATGATTTCTCAGCATTACTTTCAAAAGGTAATTTAATAGCATTACTAGTTGTATCATTATTAGTAGGTATTGCAATTCATATGACTGGAGATGCAGCTAAACCTATGGTTGATTTTATAGTAAGTGCTAATGCAGTTGTTATGCAATTAATAAAAATTATAATGTACTATGCGCCAATCGGACTTGGTTGTTATATAGCAGCATTAGTTGGAACTCTTGGAGATCAAATAGCAGTTGGATTCTTAAGAACATTTATTATTTATACAGTTGTTTGTATTGCATTCTATTTTGTAGTATATTCAATTTATGCATTAATTGCTGGAGGATTTAAAGGATTTAAATCATTCTGGAAAAATATTTTACCAGCTACAATTACATCAATTGCTACATGTTCAAGTGCAGCTTCAATTCCTGTAAATGCTGAATGTGCTAAAAAAATAGGAGTATCAGATGACATTGCTGAAACAACAATTCCATTAGGAACAAGTTTCCACAAAGATGGATCAATTATTGGATCAGTATTTAAAATTATGTTCCTTGCAGCATTATTCCCAAGTATTGCAGCAACAGCTGGAATGGGAAAATTAATAGTAGTAGCATTACTTGCTAACTTACTTGTTATGGCTGTACCTATTGGTGGAGGAACAATTTCTGAAATGTTAATTTTAACAATGATGGGATTCCCACTATATTCATTACCAATCTTATCAATCATTGCTACAATTATTGATGCACCAGCTACAATGCTTAACGTTGTAGGTGACTCATCAAGTTCTATGTTAGTAGCAAGAATAATTGACGGAAAAGATTGGATGAATAAAAAAACAAAAACAAAAGCTAAAAAAGAAGATAAAAAATAAAATATATAAAAAGTAAAATAAAAAATAATAATAATTTTTAGTCAGGAATTTATTCCTGACTTTTTTTATTATGAAATATTTTATTTATTTTTTATTTTGTTATACTAAATAAAAATGGAGGAATAGTATGATTGGTAGAATTAAAAGAGTAAATTTAAAATTAGATGATGGAGCTAAGATGCCAGAATATGCACATAAAGATGATGCATGTTGTGATATTTTTTCTAATGAAGATTACATTTTAAAAGTTAATGAATATAAAGTTATTAAAACTGGAGTGTATATGGATGTACCAAAAGGTTTTGAAGTACAAGTTAGATCAAGAAGTGGTATGGCTGCAAAACATGGAGTGTTCGTACTTAACGCACCTGGTATAATTGATTCTGGATATACTGGTGAGTTTGGTGTTATATTAAAAAATTCAGGTAGTGAAGATTATGAAATTAAAAAAGGTGACAAGATAGCACAACTTGCACTTGTTCCAGTTTATAAATTTAGTTTTAAAAAAGTTTTTGAATTAAAGAAAACAGAAAGAAATTCTGGTGGATTTGGGTCAACAGGAAAGTAAGGAGATATGATGAATAAAGAAATTGGATTATATGTTCATATTCCATTTTGTAAAAGTAAATGTATATATTGTGACTTTTGTTCTTTTGCAAATAAAGAAGATAAGATTGATGAATATATAGATATGCTTATAAAAGAAATGAATTTATATAAAGAAGTTGTTAAAGATAGAATTATAAAAACAGTTTTTATTGGTGGTGGTACTCCAACAATTTTATCTTGTGATCAATTAAAAAAGCTAGTTAATGCTATAAAAGAAAATTTTACTTTTAAAGATGAAATAGAATTTACTTGTGAAGCAAATCCAGGAACACTTGATATTGATAAATTAAAAACTTTAAAAGAACTTGGAGTTAATAGATTAAGTATAGGTCTTCAAAGTGCTAACGATTCGACATTAAAAATGTTATCAAGAATTCATACATTCGATGAGTTTAAAAAGAACGTTGAAGATGCTAGAAAAGTTGGATTTAAAAATATTAATGCAGACATTATGTTTTCACTTCCTAATGAATCTATGAAAGATATTAAACATACAGTTGATGAAGTTCTTGCTTTAAAACTTGAACACGTTTCAGCATATTCTTTAATCATAGAAGAAGGAACAAAGATGTATGATATGGCATGTTCTGGTGATAGCAAATATGAATTTCCTGATGAAGATACAGATAGAGAAATTTATTATTATATTTGTGATGAACTTAAAAAGAATGGATATCATCAATATGAAATTTCAAATTTTGCAAAACCAGGTTATGAATCAGAACATAATATGATTTATTGGAAGGCTGAAGAATACTTAGGACTAGGACTTGCAGCTCATTCTTATTTTAATAATTATAGATTTAGTAATGTAATTGATCTTAATAGATATATAAGTAAATTAAGAGATGAAAATAAAATTACTTATGTTAATGGTAAGAAAGAACTTGAATCTGAAAGTGATCAAATATCAGAATTTATGTTCCTTGGATTACGTATGCTAGATGGAATTAGTATAAATAAATTTAAAGAAAAATTCGGTAAAGATATTTTTGATATTTATGGTGATACTATCAATGAAATGATTGAAGATGGATATCTTGAAAGAGAAGATGATTTAATTAGATTATCTAAAAAAGGTATAGATGTATCAAATGTTTTATTTGCAGAATTTATGTTATAAAAATAATACCCGCTTTATGCGGGTTTTTTATTTGATTAATTTTAATTTCGTGATATAATAATGAATGAATTAAATAATAAGGAGCAAGAAATGTACATAATTGTTGGACTAGGAAATCCAGGCAAAGAATATGAACATACAAGACATAATGCTGGATTTGATACAATTGATATACTTGCTGATAGATTTAACATAGATGTTACTAAGAAAAAATTCCAAGCACTAATTGGTGATGGAGTTATAAATAATAAGAGAGTAATACTTGTTAAACCTCAAACTTTTATGAACTTAAGTGGTAACAGCTTACATGAAATATTAAGTTTCTATCATTTAACTAATGAAGATTTTATGGTTGTATATGATGACATAGATCTTGATATTGGTAATATGAGAGTAAGAACTAAAGGTAGTGCAGGTGGACACAACGGAATTAAAAGTATAATTAGCCAAGTAGGAAGTGACGTTTTTGATAGAATAAAAATTGGAGTGGGAGCTAAAAAAGAAAATTCTGATTTAGCAGATCACGTTTTATCAAAAATGAGCAAAGAAGACAGAAAAGAATTTGACGAAACATTAGAAAAAGTTTGTGATGCAATTTGTGATAGATTAGATAATGATATGAATTACATCATGAATAAATACAATGCTAAAAAAGAAAAATAACATATTAGGGATACCCGGTATATTTTAATATCGGGTGCCTTTTGTCGTTCAAATATAAATTTATGAGGTGTATGATGAATTTATTAACTAAACAGTTAACAAAAAATGAACAATTTAAAAAAGTTTTAGAAAGTGTAAAAAAATCTAATGATGATTTATTTAAAATTAATGGATTAAATCAAAGTAGTAAGAGCTTTTTTACTTCAGCACTTTTTGAAGAAACTAAAGGTAATGTTTGTTATATTTTATCTAATGAATTAGATGCTAAAAAGAAATATGATGAACTTAAATATTTACTTGGTGAAGATAATGTATTTATGTTCCCAGCAAAAGATATTTTCTTTTATTCAAGTGATGCTAGATCACGTGAACTTATGATATCTAGAATGGAAGTATTAAATAAAATTGTCTCTTCAAGAAAAACAAATAATAGAATAGTAGTTTTAATGAGTAGTGAATGTTTATTAGATAAAATATCTAAAGAAGAAACACTCACTGATTTTTCTATGCACATAAATAAAAAATCTTCATTTGAAAATTTAGATGAAATAGCAGATATATTTATGTTTATGGGTTATGAAAAAGTTGCTGAAGTTTCAAGACAAGGTGAATATGCTACTCGTGGTGGTATAATAGATATTTTCCCTATTGGATATTCTAATCCAATAAGAGTTGAACTTTGGGGAGATGATGTTGAAAGCATTAGATATTTTGATGGTGAAACTCAAAGAGCACTTCAAGGTGAAGATATAGATGAATTTACAATCATGAGTGTTAAAGATATTTTGTTTGATAAAAATAAAATTAATGATGCAAAAGAATATATTGTAAGTGAAAGAAAGAAACATGAAAATATAAGTAATATATATGACAAATTATATGATGATTTAGAACTTGCATCATGTTATTATGAACCAGAAAAATATATTAATTTTATGTTCAAAGAAAATGAACTTTGTAGTATATTAGATTATTTTGCGAAAGATGATTTAATTATATGTGATGAATTAAGAAGAATAGATCAAAAATGTATGATAGAAGAGGATTTATTCTATGATTACATGAAAGAAGAATTATCCAAAGGAAAAATAGTTAGTACTCAAACAAATATTCGTTTTGATTTTGAAGATATTAAATTTAAAATGAAAAACTATAACATTGTGACTTATAGTGCTTTTGATGATGAAGGATTTATTGAAAGTAAAGAACAATTTTATTTTAATGTGAAAAGCATAGATAATTCATTAAGAAATATTAATGTATTCAAAGATGAAGTTGAAAGATTTTTAAAAGAAGATTATATACCTGTAATATTAACAAGCACAAAAAGTGAACTTAATAATTTAAAATTAGAATTATTAAATAGTAATATTAATGTTAGTGAAATAGATATTGATGATGATAAACAAACTTTAAAAGAACATATAGTATATTTATCAACAGGTACTTTTGAAAATGGATTTGTTTTTGAAAATTTAAATATGGTTGTGTTTGCAGCTGATGAAATTATTAAATCTAAAAAACAAATTAAGAGAAAGAAAAAAGGAAAAGCGATTGATTCATTTACTGAATTAAAAGTTGGAGATTATATTGTTCATGATGACTATGGTATAGGTATTTATGAAGGTATAGAAAACATTACTGTAGGTGATATATGTAAAGACTATTTGAAAATTACTTATGCAGATAATGCAAAGTTATATGTAACAATTGAAAACTTAAACTTATTACAAAAATATATTGGTAATGATGAAAAACCACCAAAGATTAATAAACTTAATGGTGCTGAATGGGTAAGAGCAAAAGCTAAAGCAAGAGAAGGTGTTAGAGAAATAGCTGATAAACTTGTTAAACTTTATGCAGAAAGATCAAGTATTAAAGGTCATGAATTTATGCAAGATAATGAATGGCAAAAACAATTTGAAGATGAATTCCCATTCATTGAAACAAATGATCAAATTGTAGCTATCGATGATGTTAAGTTAGATATGGAATCAGACAAGGTAATGGATAGATTACTTTGTGGTGACGTTGGATTCGGTAAAACAGAAGTTGCAATTCGTGCTGCATTTAAAGCAGTACAAGATGGAATGCAAGTTGTTATTCTTGCACCAACTACAATTTTAGTTGAACAACATTATAAAACATTTACAGAAAGAATGAAAAACTATCCTGTTAATATTCAATATGTTTCAAGATTTAGAACTGATAAACAAGTTCGTGAATCTTTCGAAGGAGCAAGAAAAGGAACTGTTGATATTTTAATTGGAACACATAAATTACTATCTGAAAAAATTGAATTTAAAAATTTAGGATTAGTAGTAATAGATGAAGAACAAAGATTTGGAGTTGAACAAAAAGAATTACTGAAAGAAAGAACAAAGGGTGTAGATACTTTATCAATGAGTGCAACACCTATTCCTAGAACATTACATATGAGTCTTTCTGGAATAAGAGACATTAGTATTTTAAATGAACCACCTAAAGAAAGAAAACCAGTTCAAACTTATGTTATAGAAAAGAATGCATCACTAATTAAGAATGCAATTTATAAAGAAGTTGGTAGAGGTGGACAAGTATTCTATTTATTTAATAAAGTAAAAGGTATTCAAAAATTAACAAACGAATTAAGAACATTAATGCCAGATGTTCACTTTGAATATGCACATGGTGCTATGAGAAAAAGTGAAATGGAAGAAGTAATGAGGGAATTTGTTAATGGAAATATTGATGTATTAGTTTCAACAACTATCATTGAAACAGGAATAGATATTCCTAATGTTAATACAATGATTATTGAAGATTCAGATAAGATGGGTCTTAGTCAATTATATCAATTAAAAGGAAGAGTGGGTCGTCAATCAAGAAGTGCATATTGTTACTTTATGTATAATGAAGGTAAATCTTTAACTGAAGTAGCAGATAAAAGACTTGAAGCATTAAAAGAATTTACTGAACTTGGTTCTGGTTTAAAAGTTGCAATGAGAGATCTAGAAATTAGAGGAGCAGGTAACTTACTTGGTTCAGAACAACATGGACATCTAGCACAAATTGGATATGATATGTATTGCAAATTACTTGAAGATGAAATTGCAAGAGCAAAAGGATTAGAAATACCTAAACGTTATGAAATGAAAATTGAACTTAAAGTTAATGCATACATAGATGAAAATTATATTAATGATCAAATGACTAAAGTAGATATTTATAAACGTATAGCTTCTATTGAAACAATGAATGAATTAGAAGAAATGGTTGATGAACTTACAGATAGATTTGGAGAAGTACCAAGTGAAAGTGCAAATTTATTATATATTGCATTACTTAAATCAAAAGCAAAATTTATTAATGTAAAAAGCATAATAGAAAATGATAAATTTGTTACAATGACATTCTACAATCAAGATGAAATTAAACAAGATTATATTAATAAACTTATGGAAGTAGTAAAAGATAAAGAAGATAAAGTTCGTTTATCATTTGGTGCTGATACAAAATTAATTTATGAAAAAGATAAATTTGAAAATAATAAAGCACGTTTATTACTATTAAATTTAATAGATCTTTTATCTTTAGTAGTAGAAGATGATGATAAAAAAGAAAATAAAAAAGAAGAAAAACAATCTAAAAAAATTAAAGAAGAAAAAATACTAGTAGAAGAAAAAAATAATACTAATAATATAGAAGAAAATAAAATTTCTACTATAAAAAAGACAAAAGGTAGGGGGAAATTAAACTTTTAAACATGGGTGTTTACATAAAAATATGACCTAAAAACCCCATAAATAGAGCAAAAAATGGAAAAAATTATGTAAAAACCCCTATTTTTCGACATTTTTTTTAAAAAAATAAAAATTTTTGTTGACAAAAAAAAATTGGTGCTGTATAACTTTACTTAAATCAAGCATTTAATTGCTCTGATTTAACTATTCTATAGTATAATTAAATTTAGAGGAGGAACAAACCATGAACAAAATGGAACTTGTTGCAGCTATGGCTGCTAAAACAGGAATGACAAAAAGAGCTTCAGAAGAATCTTTAACAGCATTCCAAGAAATCGTAACAAAAGAATTATCTAAAAGAGGTGGAAAAATTCAATTAGTTGGATTTGGAACATTCGAAACATCTTCTAGAAAAGCTAGAACAGGTGTTAACCCAAAAACAAGAGCAAAAATTTCTATCCCAGCTTCAGTAGTACCAAAATTCAAAGCTGGTAAAGCTCTTAAAGACGCTGTAAACACAAAAAAGAAATAAGTTATAGTGTAAAATAAATAAAGAACGCTTCGGCGTTCTTTTTTTGTTTTTAAAAAACATTTTAAAAAATATTTTGTCAAGCAAACTTTTTTCAAAAATTTTTATACCCTGTTTTAAAAAAACTTTTGTCAAGTTAACTTTTTATGATAAATTTTTATACCCTTTTAAAAAAATGAATTGTCAATAGCAGTATTTTTAATTATTTTTATATATTTACAATTTCCTAGGATGATGATATAATCATGCTTAATCATTTGGTATTAGAAATACTATTTATAAATTAATATTAATCAGTTCTACTAGTAACGTATTGACCCTTTTTTTATGAGGTAATTGATTATGAAAAAAATTATAAGTTTTGTATTAAGGCATAAGGATACTTTTATATTACTTACAATGTTAATTGCTTTTACTGCTGCTATGATTAGCTGTTTTAGAATTTTTGATTCTAAACTTGATGATATAGAAAAATATCAAACAGAATCAGCTAATATTTTAGAAGAGCAGGATAAAAGAATTGATGAATTAAATTCTGAAATTGATGCATCAATTAGTGAGATAGAAAGTAAATTAGATTCGGCTTTAGAAAGAAACAATGAGATTCTTGATAAACTTGATGAACTCAATTCATACTTTAGCAATCAGAAGGTTGTAATATCTGCTGATAATTATGATGCTTTGCTTCAAAATTTATATGCACCAAAGAACTTTTATTTGACACCAGACTATTATGATGGCAAGTGTTATAGAATTTTATATGGACATTCATATACTAATGATGTTATTTCACTTATGCTAGCACATGATGAGTATGGTTCTTTATATCAGGTAACAACCGAAGTTAGTTATCAGCTTAATGATAAGGAAGAAAGATTTAGTTATGGATTTGATTCATTACTTACATCAACTTCTTATCCAGCAAGAGGCTTACAGTCTGAACTATTTTATATGTTTGTTGATTCATATAGTCTTACTGATGATGAGTACAACTATTTGAAGGATTCATACATCATAGAAGAAGATGGAGATTATCGTGATGTTTATCTTGATGTTGCAAATAATCAGTTTAGTGCTAAGGCAAGATATATGATTACAGATACAAGATCAGGTAAGGTCTATTATTCTGGCTGGACTAACATTGTTAAATGCGGCCGTGATGTTGAATCAAATCCTCTTCCAGAATCTCTTGCAGCTCCAAAGTGCAAGATTGATGGACTTAGATATTATACCGATTCAGATTGCAAGACTGCATTATTAAATCTTAATGTTTCAAAGGATGAAGCTATTGATGTTATTAATGCAAAGACAGGTTCTAATGTTTACATTGAAGTATTTGTAAACGGAAATAGAGTATGCTTTGATAAGATTAACAATATTCGCTATGATGGCACATGTGAGTGTTATCTCGGTAATATTAGCATTGATGAAGCTTATGAACTTGAAAGCGTTAAGGTTAGATATTCGATTTATTCAACAAATGATAAGGCTGTATCCGAGAATCCGGATATAACTAGTGAATGGGTAGAACTACTAAATGATTAATATTAGGGACCTAGATTTTATTCTAGGTCCTTTTTCTATGCAAAAAATTATTGATAAATAAAAAAATTATAGTATGATTAAATGTAGTAAATAAAAAGGAGCATGATATGACTAACGTAAATGAAAGAAACATGGAGTATATTAATAAAACTGAAAGCTTATTTGATCTAGTTGAAGACGACGCTAATATTAATTTACCTTTAGTAAAGAGCGAGTTTTTAGCCGATGCAATTCTTTGGAACAATGTAACTATAAAACTTATGGAACTATATTATAAACTATATAATTCTCTAGAACCAATAAGTGAAGACAAGAGAAGTGACATTACAAAGAACATTGAAGATACATTAAATGAACTTGTTTTAACTCCAGAATACAAATATTATGAATCATCAACAATAGAAATATTCAAGGATATTGAAGAAGATATAGAAATAGCTCAAACTTATGGAATCATTACAGATGATGAATTTAAGGAACTTAAAGACTGGGCATATAATGAAATTAAGGAAACAACTTGCGTAAAGAGTAATGTTTTAGAAAACTTTAGATTTGTAAACATCGAATTTTCATTCCACAATCATTATATGAGACTTGATGGAGTTCATTATAACGGGCTTACAAACGATGTATTTATCAATAAGATCCTTGATAAGATCTATGAAAACGATACAAGTACAGCTCAAATTATTAAGGTACAACTTGAAAACAAAGGTTACTACCATAGAAGAGTAGCAAGCATTCTATCTGATGGAACTATGATAGAATTATATCTAGACTATGAATCACAAGATGGTTGTGGTATGGTTAGATTTGTAAGAAGTGGCGGTGAAAACGGTCAAACTGAATGCTATAACAAGCAAGAAGGTTTTGATGCATCACCAAGCGAGGAACTAAAGGACCAAGTAGTAGATAGATGTATGAATGAAATATTTAATATAATGCAAATAGTAGAAGCTCTATAAGAGCTTCTTTTTTAGTGATTTTTTGTATAAAAAAAGACTAAGTTACCTTAGTCATGTATCTTAGTCTTCTTTTTTCATTTCTTTGTTTAATGATTTTAAACAGCTTGTACATATTGGAACTCTTCTTGATGTACCATTGATGTCCATTTTAACTGTTTTTACGTTTGGTTTCCAAGTTCTGTTTGCTCTTCTGTGAGAGTGAGATACTTTAATACCAAATTTAACGCTTTTATCGCATAATGCACATTTAGCCATGATAATTCCTCCTTTTCTCCGTGCGAACTAACATAGAGTATAACATAGAAGATAGGACTTGTAAAGAGGAAATTAAAAAAACTTATATTTTTTGAAAAAGCATAAAATATCAAAAAGTAACCTTTTTTATAGAAAAATAGCCTATTTTATTTCCTTATATTACCAGTAAAAAATCAGTGATTTTCCTTGCATAATCTAATTAAATACTATACAATATACAAGATAGCAAAAGAGTGCAATTTATTTGCATTTTTAAATTTTAATGCTATAATTTGTTTTATGTATTTTTAATAAATTAATACATATTAAAAAGTTATAAAACAAAATTTATAATGAAAGGAAATATATTTATGATAGCTGAATTAGAAAATGAAATTGGAAAAGTTATGATAAGTAAAGATGCTATAGCAAAGATCGCAGGTCTTACTGCAATGGAATGTTATGGCGTTATCGGAATGGCATCAAAAAATATGAAAGAAGGTCTTGTTAAATTACTAGGAATAGAATCATTAACAAGAGGAGTTGAAGTAGAAATTGAAAACAATAAATTAAAATTAGTACTTCACATCATTGTTACTTATGGTACAAACATCAAAGCAACAGGTGAAAGTATTATGAATACTGTTAAATATAAAGTAGAACAACTATCTGGAATAGAAGTAGATAGTGTTAAGATTATGGTTGAAGGTATAAGAGTTTAGGGGGAAATTACTACAATGAAAACTATTAGAGGTAAAGAACTAAGAAGAATGTTTATTGCTGCAAGTAATAACGTTCAAAGAAATAGACAACTAATTGATGACCTTAATGTATTCCCAGTTCCTGATGGAGATACTGGATCAAACATGTCAATGACACTTGTATCTGTTGCAAAAGCACTTAAAGCTTGTGATAGTGATAATGCAAGTGATGTAGCAAAGGTTGCATCAAGTGGAGCATTAAGAGGAGCAAGAGGAAACAGTGGTGTTATAACTAGCCAAATCTTAAGAGGTATTTATATGTCTCTTAAAGAAAAAGAAGAAGTAACAACTGATGATTTTTGTGATGCAATTGCTTCAGCAAAAGATTATGCTTATAAAGCAGTTATGAAACCAAAAGAAGGTACAATTTTAACAATTATAAGAGTAATGCAAGAAAAAGCATTAGAACTTAAAGGAACAAACATGGAAATGGATGAAATGTTAAAGAAAGTCCTAGACCATGGTATGGAAGTTCTTGAACAAACACCAGATATGCTACCTGCATTAAAAGAAGCTGGAGTAGTAGACTCAGGTGGAACAGGTCTTGTTAAAATATTCGAAGGTTTATATAACGGACTTGTAAATGAAAAAGAAGAAGAACTAGAAAAAGAAGAAGCTGAAAGTGAAGGCGGACAAGTTGCTAACTTTGCAGCATTTAATACAGAAGATATTGTATTTAAATATTGTACAGAATTTTTGATAGATAAAGAAAAATATTCACCAGCAAAATTACAAACATTACATGATTATTTAACAAGTGGAATTGGTGATAGTTTAGTATTTGTTGAAGATGATGATATAGTAAAAGTACATATACATACAAATGAACCAACTAAAGTTTTAGATAAAGCATTAGAAATTGGATCATTTGTAAAAGTAAAAGTTGAAAACATGAAAATACAACATGAAAATGTTTTAGTAGATAATAATCAAGCACCAGCAAAAGCTGAAGCGAAAGAAGAAAAGAAAATGCCAAAGAAAGACATTGGATTTATTTCAGTAAGTATGGGTGATGGATTTACAGAAATCTTAAACAGCTTAAAAATCGATTATGTAATTAGTGGTGGACAAACAATGAACCCATCAACAGATGATTTCATGAATGCCATTGAAAAAGTAAATGCAGATAATATAGTAATATTCCCAAATAATAAAAATATTATTATGGCTGCTGAACAAGCAAAAGAATTATGTGAAGATAAAAATATAGTTGTTATAAAATCTAAAGCAGTAACAGAATGTATTAGTGCTATGGTTATGTATCAAGAAGGAGCATCAATAGAAGATGTTACAAATGATATGAATGATGCAATAGCAAATGTTAGAACAGCTGAAATTACATATGCTGTACGTGATACAAAATCAAACGGAAAAGACATCGCAAAAGGAGATATCATTGGTATCTTAGATGGAGAAATTAAAGTTGTAGGTAAAAAAGTATCACAAGTTGCTAGAGAAATTGTTGATGAACTTGCTAGTAAAAAACCAGATATAATTAGTATTTATACAGGTGAAGATACTAAGGAAGAAGAAGCAGGAATTCTTGAAGCATATGTTAAAGAAAAATATCCAAAGATGGATTGTGAAGTTGAAAATGGTGGACAACCATTATATTACTACATAATCTCTGCTGAATAGATTATAAAAATTAATGATTAAAATATTAATAAAGTCACAACTAGTTGTGACTTTATTTCATAATAAGATAAAAATATATAAAAATATAAAAAACATAAAAAAATATTTTTAAAAAATTTTTTTGGAAATGATACACTGAAAAAATATTTATAAAAATTTTAATATAAAAAATTTATTCCTTGTAAACAAGAGGGATAGATATGAAAAAAATATTTTTTAAAAAATTAATTATACTAACTAAAATGGAAATAAAAAAATAAAAAATTTTTTTTAGGAGATTTTATGCAAGCAAAAATAATTGAATTATTAATATCACTTCCAGCAGTAATAATTGCACTTGGATTCCATGAAGCATCACATGCTTTTATGGCATACAAGATGGGAGATAATACAGCTAAAAATTTAGGAAGATTAACAATTAATCCACTAAAACATATTGATCCTATTGGATTCTTATGTTTATTTTTAGTACACTTTGGATGGGCAAAACCAGTTCCAATTAACCCAAGAAATTTTAAAAATCCAAAACGTGGTACAGTTCTTGTAGCACTTGCAGGACCACTTAGTAATATTGCTCTTGGTTTTGTATTTACACTTATTTATGTTGCACTTGGACAATTTGGAATAGGAGCAACAACAATCGGGAACCTTGCTATGCAAATGTTAGCAGCATGTATTAGTGTTAACTTATCACTTGGTATATTTAACTTAATACCAATTCCACCACTTGATGGAGCTAAAATTTTCGGAGGACTATTACCTAAGAAATTATATTTCTGGATTATGGACTATGAACAATATATTTCAATTGTACTTATGATTTTATTATTATTCACAAATGTAATTGGATATATTATTTTCCCAATAGTATCATTATTAGAATCAATTTTCTTCTTTGCTTCACATTTTATAGTTAGCATTATAGCAATAGGAATTTATTATATAATTGATCATTTTAATTAGTCTTATATATTGCCAAAAATGTTAGGAATTACCTACATTAAAAAGATATACAAACGCTAAAAAATATGATATAAAAATATATGTAATAATCTTTAGAAATAAAATTATTATGACGAAGTAAATTGTGTAGAAAAATTTTATAAAGGACAGATGAAATGTTAAACGTAAAACTAGAGGTCTTCGAAGGACCATTTGATTTATTATATAGTTTAATAGAAAAACATAAGATTGATATTTACGATATCCCAATGGCTTTCATTGCATCAGAATATGTTAAAGAAGTTGAAGCTATGGAAGAAAAAGATATCGATAACATAGGGGAATTTTTAATCATGGCAGCAACACTTCTTAAGATTAAATCTAAGATGTTATTACCACTTGAAAAAGATGAAAATGATGAAGAAATTGACCCAAGACTAGAACTTGTTACAAGACTTTTAGAATACAAACGTTTCAAAGATGTTTGTGAAGAACTAAGAGCTATGGAAGAAGAATCTGGTGACATTGCATTCAAAGGTAATCAAAAAATCTTACAAGAATATAAAGAAAGCATAGATTATGATACATTCCTTGAAGGTGTAAACATGGATGTATTAACTCAAGCATTCTTAAAAATTATGAAACAAGAAAGAAAACCTGAAGAAAAACCTGATGATAAAGAAACAGCTCATCATATTGAAGAAACAGTAAGAAAGAAAAGAGTCTTTACAGTTGAAATGCAAATGACTCATATCTATGATAGATTATCAAATTTTGATAACGTAAAATTTAGTGAATTATTTGAAGATAGTGAAGATAAGATGGAAAAGGTTATGACATTCCTTGCACTTCTTGAAATGATTAAAATGAAAAAATTAAAAGTAACACAAGATGAAATCTTTGGTGAAATTAATATTGAAAAAGCTGATGAGTTTGATGAGGGAATTGATTTTGAAAGTGCAGATATGGATATCAATGTTGATAGAATTGATGAAATAAAAACACCTGAAGAATTAGAAGAACTTGAAAATAAATTAGAAAATGAATTAGCAGAACAAATAGAAAAACAAAAAGAACAAGACGAAGAAAAAAACGAAGAAACAAATAACGAAAATAATGACAACAACTAAGAGGTAAATTAAATGAGTAATGAAGAAATGTATAGAATCATTGAAGGTATGTTATTCGTATCTAATGATCCTGTAAATATTAAAGGAATTGCAACAGCACTTGAAAAAACAGTTGATGAAGCAAAACAAATCATGGATGATTTAATAAAGATGTATGAAGAAGATGAAACAAGAGGAATTAAAATTATTAAATTTGATAATAAATTTCAACTTGTTACTAAACAAAATATTTTTGGATATTTAACTAAAGCAAATGCTGAACTTGAAAAACCAAGAATAAGTGCATCTATGCTGGAAACACTTGCTATTATTGCATATAAACAACCTATTACTAAATTAGAAATAGAAAATATAAGAGGAGTTAAATCTGATTATATTGTAAATAAATTATTAGAATATGAATTAATTTGTGAAGTAGGAAGAGCTGATAAAATTGGTAGACCAATTTTATTTGGAACAAGTGATAAATTCCTAATGTATTTTGGATTACAAAACTTAGAAGATTTACCTGAAGTTGCTGAACAAAGACAAATCACAAATGATAACATAGACCAAGAATTAATTAGATTAAAAGAACAAGGTGAAAAAGAACCTTCAGAAGAAATCTCAATGGCTATTACAGCTGCTGAAGAACTTGCAAAAGAATTAAAAGAAAATCCACCTAAGAAAGAAGAATCGCAAGAAGAAAATCAAGAAGAAAATCAAGATGAAAATCAAGAAGAAAATTCTAGTGAAGAAAAAGTTGATGGAGAAAATAATTCTGAAGAAAAATCTGAAACAGCAGAAGATAATAGTGAAGAAGTAATCGAAGATGTTAATCTTGATGAAGAAGAAAAAGAATTTGATATAGATCATATTGATTGGGATTCATATACTGAAGAAGATGATGAAGACGATGATGATTGGGATGACGATGATGAAGACTGGGATGAAGATGAAGATATAGAAGATGAGGGTGAAGATGAATAAGAATACAATTCTTGATTATATTTATATAACTGTTGGAGCATTTTTATTAGCAGTTGCTTATGCATTTTTGTTTGATAAAGTTGAACTTATTGCTGGCGGCTGTACTAGTATTTGTATCATGGTTAAATATTTTACTAACATTCCATTATGGGTTACAAACTTAGCAATAAATTTACCATTATTAATTATAGCAATAATGCTTGATGGTAAAAAAGTTGGTATAAGAACAATTTATGGCACACTTGCTTTATCAATGTTTTTAGCAATTGAAAATATTGATCTAAATTTCTTTAGTGAAGTAATTAATGATAATGATTTATTTTTAATTGCATTATATGGAGGAATTATTTCTGGTGTTGGAAATGGATTAGTATTTAAAGGTTTAGGCACAACTGGAGGAACAGATATTGTTGCAATAATTATTAAACACTTTAAACCATATGCAACACTTGGAACATTACTTACAATTATTGAATCTACAATAGTAGTTCTTGGTGCATATTTCTTTGGAGTACAAAAAGGATTATATGCAATTCTTGCAATATATGTTTGTTATAAAATTTCTGATATCGTTGCACTTGGTACTCGTTTTGGAAAAGTTGTATATATTATTTCAAATAAATATGATGAAATTACAAATGAAATTTTATCAAAATTAAGTAGAGGAGTAACTGCTCTTGAAGGAACAGGGATGTACTCTAAGGATAATAAAAAAGTTTTAATGTGTGCTTGTAATAAAAAAGAAGTACCTGTTATCAAAAAAATAGTTCAAAAAATTGATGAAGATTCTTTTATAATTTCATGTACAGCAAATGAAGTTGTAGGAAGAGGATTTGTAAATATAAATCAAGAAGAATTATAATAATAAAAATAAATTATTTTATATAAAACATTCATGAATTTTATTTATGAATGTTGATGAAAATTTTGGAGGCTTATATGAAAAAATCAGATAAGATGAAAATCAAACAAGAAAAAATGAAAAATAAACAAGATAAATTTAAATTAAAAGAAGAGATGTATAAATTAAGAGAAGAAATTGCTCTTAAAGAAGAACAACATTTAATAGATGAAACTGAAGCTGAAATTCTTGAAGAAGAAGCTTATATAAAAACAACAGGTAAAAAGAAAAAATATATTTATACATTTGGTGAAGAAGTAGCTAATGCAACTACTCATGGACCAATGGCATTACTATGTTTATTTGCATTACCTTTTAGTGCTATATGGGCATATACTCATGCAATAGATAAACCAATTACAGCAGCAGTTGGTGCTAGTATATTTGTTGTATCAATTTTTTTAATGTTTTTATTTAGTACTCTATATCATGTTATGAGAGAGTACACAACACATAAAAGAGTGTTCCAAATATTTGACCATATATTTATTTATTTCGCAATAGCTGGAACATATACACCAATTGCTTTATATTTAATTGGTGGATGGCAAGGTATAGTTATTGTATGTGTTCAATGGACAATGGTTTTATTCGGAATATTTTATAAATCATTAGCTAAAAGATCTATACCAAAAGTAAGTTTAACAATATATTTGATTATGGGATGGACAATTATTTTCTTCTTCCCATTATTCCTTGCTAATGCAAGTTTAACTTTTATAATTTTAATAGGAGCAGGTGGAGTTTTATATACACTAGGATCAGTATTTTATGCAATGAAAAATTTTAAATATCATCACATGATTTGGCACTTATTAATAAATCTTGCAGCAGTATGTCATTATATTGCTATAACATTTTTTATATATCACTAAAAAATATTTATAAATATAAAAAAGTAGTTAAAAGAAATAAAATTTTAACTACTTTTTTATTATAAAAATAAAATCAATAATGTGTTTACAAAAAATGGAAATAGTGATATAATCCTAGGTAACTAATTTGTTCTTATTAACAAGAATTTTGTTTATTATAAGGAGATATTGCTTATGAGAAACGAGAAGAAGAAACCAAAACTCAGACCAAAAGGCGTTAAGCCTAGTTCATTACCTAGTACGTACCGTTGTCCGGTATGTAACACAGTTTTCTACAGTTTATCTGGAAAGTGCCCTGAATGTGGGTATCAGGTTAGTTACAACATGAGATAGCACCCAAAAAGGAGATTAACATGAAAGAAAGAACTAAGTTTATTATTGCATGTGCAGTTGGAACAGTATTATTTGGCGGCGGAGCTTATGCTTATCTTGGACCAGCGGTTCCTGAAATAATAGCAGCATCACTTACTGGCTTTATGGCTGGCTTTGGCCTTGTTTTTGGTAGAAACTCTTAGTAAGAGATCAAAAATTTTATATAAAAAAATGGATGAATTTCATCCATTTTTTTATTTTCAAAAATTCAAAAATTTTTTTCAAAAATTGAATTTGAAAATAATATCATAAATGGTAAATTATATAAATAATATAGCGATAGTTACATAAAATATTTATGTAAACTAGATTAATATTTAATTAAATTATTGAAAAAATTAATTTCAATTTACATAAAAATTAGTAAATAACTAGAAAAATAAAAAATTTGTGCTATAGTGAAATTATCTCACAAAGTATTGGTTGTTTATTGGAGGTAATATGATTAAGTTAAACAATGAAATAGCTAAGGAAATAGCTAATGACGTTGATTTAAGAGAAAAGGAAAAACTTAATAAAAATGCATGTTTTAGCAAAGATGCAATTTATGAAAATCCGCATAAAACAAATGCTGTAATTGGTAACTTCAGCGATGACGTTGATAAGATTATTAACACAAAGGCTTACACTAGATACATGGGTAAAACACAAGTATTTAGTATGGTTCAGAATGATCTTATTACTACACGTGGACTTCATGTACAACTTGTATCTAAGATTGCTAGAAACATTGGTAGATCACTTGGTTATAATGAAGACCTTATTGAAGCTATATCACTAGGCCATGACCTTGGACATACTCCATTTGGGCATGATGGTGAAAGAGCGATAAACAACATAACTAAAAACTTTGGATATTACTTTAAACATAACGCTCAAAGCGTAAGAATACTTAGAGATATATTAAATGCAAACGTATCATTACAAGTTCTTGATGGAATTGCCTGTCATAATGGTGAATCTGTTAAATTTGCTGATGATAAAAACCCAGGAGAAGGCTATAAACCTAACTTTAACAAGAAATCAGCTAATGTTATTATGGAATATCAAAACTGTTTTAAAGACGTAAATGCTGATAAAACGATGGTTCCTATGACTTATGAAGGATGTATTATGAGAATAAGCGACCTTATAAGCTATGTAGGAAGAGACTTTGAAGACGCTATATCGCTTGGACTTCTTAAGAGAAGTGACTTACCTAAGGATATAAAAGACGTTCTAGGAAGTGAAAATAGACAAATAGTAAGAAGTTTAACATATGATATAATCAACAATTCATATGGAAAAGAAGGCCTATTCTTTAGTAAAGAATGCCATGAAGCTTTTGAAGCATTATTTGATTTTAACTATAAAAATATATATTATAATCCTGTAACTCAGGACTCAAAAGATAAACGTGATAATATGTTTGGCATAATGTATGAAAAATACTTAAATGATATTAAAGATGGTAATGAAAATTCAAGCATATATAACTTTATAAATAGTAACTCTAAGGAATATAGAGAACTAACAAGACCTGAAATAATGGTAGTAGACTTCATAGCTGGTATGACAGATGAATTCTTTATAAGAGAATATGAAGACTATGTAATGCCGAGATCTCGCGGACTTAAATTATTTTAAAATATAAGCACTATCATTTTGATTGGTGCTTTTTTAATGCTATATATAATAGAAGGAAACTTTTTTAGAAATGCAAGATAAGTGTGTACTAGTATACAAAATCGCGTATTTTTTATCAATACTTTATTTTGTCTCAAATTATCAAACTGGAAAGTATATGCTCTAATTGGCAGTATTATCCAAAAATTGTCAAAAACCTCTTTTCAAAATCAATAATTTATGTTATAATATACTTGTTATTATTTAGAAACCTAAATAATAGCCAGATATTTGCGGGAGGTATTATTATATGAAAATTGTAAAGAAACTAAAAGGTATAATTTCTTGGCATTTCTATAATGACGATGAAATGAAAAGCATTATTGAAACCGTATTAGCTCTTATTGATAACAAAGATGAGGGTTCTATACCAGTTTTAACTAACTTATTTAAGGGAAGTGATGGCGATGAAATCGCAGAATTTTATATTATCACTGGACAAGAAGAAAATCGTTTATATATAGATAATGAACAAAAGAAACTTATTCTTAATGTAACTTATGAAGATTTACCAAAATTTGTTGCGGTAATTCAAGAATTCTTAAAGAACAAAAGAGTTCCAACTAAAGAAATTATTAACATCATGATTGCAAAGAAAGAATATGTACTTCAAGGTTTTAACCAACAATACAAACGTTACTTAAAGAAAGAAAAAAAGAAAACTGAAGAAGTTAAAGAAAACAATGATCAAAAAACTGAATAAATTATTTGAAAAAAGAAGAGCTTTAGCTCTTCTTTTTTTGTTTAAAAAAACTTGATTTTTTCAGTATAAATGATATATTTTTTTTATAGTAAGACGATACTTATATTAAGATGTATTATCTTATTAATGCAAGAATTTTTTAGAGGTCTAATTATGAAAAAATTCTTAGTTAGAAAAAATAATTATGAGAGTAAAAAATTTTTTAAAATGACTAGTGATAGCCATTCTTTTTGCATGTCTAAATTTATTTCTTGCATAGCATTGATAATTGTATTTTCAATTGGATTATTAAGTAATGATATAAAAGCATTTGATAAAAATATTTTTAATACATCAAAAAATAGTGAAGAATTAAATTTAAATCCAAAGAGTATGGATGGATATTTTTCTTCATACTTTAATGTATCTAATATTTCAAATTATGAATATACAGCACGTGATATAAAACCATATGTTAATGTATATTACAACAATCCAAATTATATTAATGAATTATTATTTAGCGATTATGGAGATTATTCTGATAGAAATATCAATCCTGATAAAGGAATTTTATTAAGAAGAAATATCGATTATAAAGTAGATTATCTTGGAGATAGAAATGGTTCTTTAAAAAACTCTGGAACACATTATATAAAGATAACAGGTATAGGAGAATTTAGTGGAGTAAAATTAATTTCATTTAGCGTTCTACCTCATACAATTGATCTTAATAAATTAACAGCAAGAGATGAAAATAATATTGATTATTATTACATAAATAAAGATAATAATAACTTAGTATCAAAAGAAAGAGATGGTAATGCATCATGTCTTAATGATGCAAATAGTATTAATTTATATTATAAAAATAATAATGATGAAATATTATTTGAATATGATGATGCAAAATTCACTAAGATAAGCGCAGCTAAAAATAATGAAAGAGTAGATGCATATATTGCTAACTGTGATATAAAAAATTATAATACATTGCTTGATGTATCATTTAAAAATGTAAGACTAAGCAATGATAATGATAAAAAATTATTAGAAAATTATATCGTAAAAGAAGATAAAAATATTTCTGATGGTTATAACTCAATTGTTTCTAAGATTGGTATAATAAAAGATACATCACTTCCAACTTTAACAAAAATAACATCAAATAATAATACATTTAGATATGGACAAGAAATAGAAATTAATTTATATAGTGATGAAGAAATTAAAGTTAATAGTGGTTATATAAAATTATATATTACAGCAAAAAATAAACCTGGTGAAAAGAATAAACTTGCATCAAAACAAATAGCATTAAAACTTGATGCAAAAGATGATTATTCTTATTCAAAAGTTAAGACATTTAAATATAGAGTTCAAAGAAATGATATGGCTTTATCAAACATTGAAGTTGTAAAATTAGATTTATCAAAAGGATCACTTACAGATTTATATCAACATGAATTAAAAGTACCACAAGAAGTTATCGATGAATATAATAAAACAAATACAACATATATTGATAATGAAGGATTTAATGTAACAGTGCAAGCACATGATACTGAAGATAAGACAATAGATGATTTTGGCTCATCAGTATCTATGAATATAATTTATAGTGTAACATTCTCAGAAAATGCAGATAGAGATTTAACAAGAGATGATATAATTTTAAATTATGGTGAGATAACTGGAATTAAAAAATTAACTTTAAATAGATATGAAGTTACAGTAAATATTTGCGACTTGCTTGAAGAAGAATTAAAAGATACTGATAACATGAATTTAAATAGTAAAGAATTAGTCTTTGAAATAAGACCTCATAGATTTAATAGTATGAGAACAAATAAGAAAAACATAGGAAAAGTGTTTACTATAAAAATAAAAGATGAGAATATTGATCAAGATAAAGAAGAGATGATAGAAGAAATTAATACTTATATTGATGAAAAAAATAAATCATCATATAAATTTGATATGACTAAATTACAAATAATTAAGATGACATTTGTGAAAGTAGGAATGATAGTAAGCAATTATTTATTCTATTAAATATAATTTAATAGATTTTTTTATTACTATAATTATTATAAATTAAAATAAAATAATATATTATTCAGTTTTATTTTTCATGTTATCTAATAATTTCATATCACTATATTCTTTAATAGCAATTTCAAAATATCTTTTTAACCATGATGGCATATCAAATGATTTAATTTCTTCAGGACTAAGCCAGTGATATTCATCATGTTCATAACTTAAACTTACTTCAGCATTACTTGTTGCTTCACATAAATAAGTTATAACTGTCATATGTATATGAGATTTAATTGCATCATATACACCAATTGGTTTTATTATGTTACAAGTAAGACCAGTTTCTTCACGAATTTCTCTATGTAGTCCATCAGTATTTTTTTCAAAGAACTGAATCGCACCACCTGGTAAGTCCCACTTAACATGTTTATTAATTTTTGTTGCTTCAAGTTCGTTTTTAGATTTTCTAAGTAATAAGAATTTACCGTTACGTACGACAATAGCTTTTCCTACTAATGAAAAATTTCTAATTATCATGGTTTAATTCCTTTCATAAATTTTTGTTAATTCATCTTTATCAAAATGATATGCTTTGTTACAGAAGTGGCAAGTGATTTCTGCTTTACCATCTTCTTCGATAATTTGTTTAAGTTCATCTCTATTTATACTTGCAAGAGCTTCACTGATTTTTTCTTTTGAACAATCACAATACCATTTAGGTTCTTTTTCATAAATTATTTTATAGTTTAATCCATTAAATAATTTTTTCATTAAATCTTCACAAGTTTTTTCATCTTTAAATTCATCTGTTACACTAGTAACATTTTTTAAATTGTTTTCAATGATATCTATAACTTCATCTTTGCATCCAGGAAGGATACTAATCCAGAAACCACCGGCATGTTTAATTGAACAATCAGTATCAACTAAAACTCCAAGACCAATAGCACTAGGAGATTGTTCACTCTTTGTATAGTAGTATGTAAAGTCTTCAGCAATTTCACCGCTTACAAGATTAATCATACCAGAGTAAGGTTCTTTAAGACCTAAATCTTTAACGATAGTAAGAGAACCATTTCCTATAGCTCCTGATACATCAAGTTTTCCGTTTGGTTTATATGGAATATCAAGTGATGGATTATATACATAACCTTTGGCTCTCATTTTAGAGTCACTAGTTACAACGATTCCTCCAATAGGACCATCACCTTTTATTATAACTGTAGTTTTGTCATCTTCACCTTTTAGTGTATCACCAATCATTGATGTCATAATAATAGTTCTTCCAAGGCATGCTGAAGCAACAGGTGATAAATCATGAGAAACTCTAGCATTTTCAACCATATCTTTAGCATATATTACCTTGATAGATACATTACCACCGTCATCAAGACCTGTAATCATGTAATCTTTCATTATTCTTTCTCCATTTTCCTTATATATTCGCTTATTAATTATATAGTTTTAATGCCTCAAAGTCAAGTTTAGTAAAAAGTTCAAAAAAATACTTGAAAATTTTACCAATTCATGATATAGTTTGCGTATATTCTTGCACTAACCATAGTGTATTAGTTAAAAGTTAATATTTTTTTGCAGTCAATTGGAGGATTTGCTATGAAAAACGGGACAACTGTTTTTGTATTTGACGCCTTTGATTTACTTAAAGGCAATGTAGTGGATCTGATTTATAAAGACAAATTCGTTATGGCAAAGGTGTTTACATCAATTGTGAGAGATCGTTCTCAAAGCGTTGTTGTATATGCGCATGTTATAGATACTGGAAAAGTAATAATTTCAAGACCTGATATATGTTTATCAAATTATAAATATACATTCGTTCCGATAAACGAAGTCAGATGTTTTGCAAGAAAGTACTTTAATGAAATCTATATGAATCACCCGGATTTAAAGGATGATGTAAAATTCAGCGAATATGTTAGGTCCGTTATGGACAAAGTCAGTAAAGATCCGCCAGAAAATGGAGGGTTCAATTCACTAGACCATGATTCTTATTGTAAATGAGAAAGGTCAAATATTTGTAAGGTCGTAGCTATAAAGTTTTTTCGAATGAAGAGGGAATTTGCATGAGTAAGATATATGATATTGTTATTCTTGTAGTTGTAACTTGCTGTTTGTTTGTTAGAAAGTGGTTAGGTTTTGAAGAGGACTACTGCGATGTCGATGAGTTTATCGGCTATGGAGATCTCTCAGAATTTGAACACGATTACACATATTAATATGTGTGATTATTTTTGGAGGATTACGAATGAAGAAGAAAGTAGCGTGGATTTTAGGCATTGTTGCCTTTTTTGCAGCTGTTTACGCAGTATGTATGTTCTTAATTAAGAAATGTAACGAAATCGATGATTACGACGAGGACTTTGACGAGTTCGTCGACTGGAATGAAATCGATGATTACGAAAGAGATTATTCTTATGAGGAAATCTACGGAGATTTAGATGTAGATGGAGAGTTTGTAAAAGAAGATTCGGAGCCTGGCAGCGATGAATCTTCTGAGGCATAGCCTCAAAACGGTAGGATGTAACTTTTGTTGTTTTTGTTGGAGGACTTAATATGGGAAAATTTAAGGTCGGACAGTATGTTGGCGTAATAAGCCAGAAAAAGTTTATTGAAGAACTAAAAGACGGTAAGTATAAGGTAGCAAAGATTATTAGCAGCGAGCCTACAACCATTGGCTGTGATGATAACACCCTTTATACAGCTCAGGATGAAAATGATAAGAGCCGCTATGTTGCCTTTTCAAAGTGCGTATCGTGCGGTATGTATGAATTTGTAGATATCGATACCCTGGCATATTACCTTGAGATGTATGGTAAAGATAAGATTACTGATGGGTACGGCATGATTGAGGATGCTAATAAACTCAGGAATGATAAGCGTTTTAAGTAGGAGTAGATATGGAGTATAGAATAGGCGACGAAGTATATATTATTAAGAAGGATCAGCAGGGAAATCTTAAAGAAGCAGATGTGAAACTTGGATCACTTGTGGTAATAAGGCTGCTTGAAGGTGAAGGTAAGGTATGTGATACATCATATCTTAAGCATGATGCAAGAAAGAAGAATATTATCTTGCAGGCAAAAGGCGAAGATGGAAAGACATATACATATTCACCTCAGAATGCTGATGATTCAGATTATAAGATCGTGATGAAGGGCACAAAAAATATTAACTAAAATTAAAGAACGGCGCGGGCCGTTCTTTTTTTATGAAAAACAAAGAAAAATTAATATATAAAAAAGTATAAATAAATCTTTATAAATACTTGCAAAAAGATATTTAATATGATATTATAGTAATCGCGTATTACGGATGTTCCGCTGCTATGTATGATAACATGAGCATCTAAGGAAGAAGGAGGAAACGGAAATGAATAAGTCTATAATCAAAGAATTAGAAGCTGAACAATTAAGAAATGATCTTCCAGAAGTAAAAGTTGGAGATACAGTTAAAGTTCACGCTAAAATCGTTGAAGGATCTAAAGAAAGAATTCAAATTTTCCAAGGTGTAGTATTAAAAATGCAACACGCTGGAGCAAGAGAAACTTTCACAGTTAGAAAAGTAACAGACGGAATTGGAATCGAAAGAACATGGCCACTTCACTCACCATCAATTGCTAAAATTGAAGTAGTAAAGAGTGCTAAAGTAAGAAGAGCTAAATTAAATTACTTAAGAGATAGATTCGGTAAGAAAGCTCGTTTAAAAGAAATCGATCAAAGAAACAAATAAGAAATTACTTTAAAAACATAAAAATGAGTCACATATTGTGACTCTTTTTTTTATGAATAATAGGCGCTTTTGCTTTGTTTTTTATTTTTTTTATTATATAATTAAACAGTAAAGATAAAGGAGGACTTATGATAGATTACAATGCAGTTTTAAATAACAAGTATGTAAAAATAATTCTAGAATGGCTAGAAGTAATAGTAATAGCTTTTGCAATAGCAATTGTATGTAAGTTTTTTGTTGTAGAAACTGATATTGTAAAAGGCGTAAGCATGGAACCAAGTTTTGTTGAAGGAGAAAAAGTTTTAGTTGAAAAATTATCTTATAAATTTTCTGATCCAAAACGTGGTGATGCAATTGTCTTTAGACCAATTGGAACAAAAGATAATTATATAAAAAGAATAATAGCTCTTCCTTCTGAAGAAGTTGATATTAAAGATGGAAACATTTTAATTAATGGTGAAGTATTAAAAGAAAATTATATTAAGGGCGAAAATTTTACTGGACTTGATCACATTGAATTTCCTTATATAGTTCCTGAAGGACAATATTTTGTTCTTGGAGATAATAGAATGCATAGTGTTGATTCACGTGCACTTGAACTTGGTGAAGTATCAAAGAAAAATATAAAAGGCAGATGCTTTTTTATAATAAGTCCATCAGATTATTTTGGAAAAATAGAAAAAATTAATTATGAAGAATAAAGGAAAAATATTATGAAAGATTTTATGAAAACAAATTGTTATGAAGCAACAAATACTATGATAATTGTTGGTAGCTGTCTTAAGGATATGGCACCAAATTCTTATGGAATATTAGAAGGAATAAGTCCAAATATTTTTGAAGTGTGTTTAGAAAATACACATTTAAATATGGTAATAACAAAATTAATGGGTATGTTATCAAGAGTTGATATTAAAGAAATTATTTTTGCAACAGTTGATAATTCACCTCATTGTATACAACTTCATTACATCGAAAATGAAATAAGAAAAGCAATGAATACTGAAATAGATATGATTCATTATGTAACAGTTAATGATGAATTAATTGAAATCGCACCAGAAACAATTGATAGATCAAGATCATTATGCATGTTACAAAGTGAAAGTGTTGATTTATAAGAAAGGTAAAATATGAAAGAAAATAATTTAAAAAGATATTGGATAAAATGTTCTTTAATAAGTTTAGTTATAGCATTTTGCATATCGATGATAATTTTAGAAGCAGAAAATATTTCTTTAATACAAGGAAATTCTTATTATTTAAGTAGTGCATTAATATTCTTACAAACAATATTTTACCCAGTTCCTCGCTGCATAATATATTCCTTAAAAACAGAAATAGTATGCCAAATTATTTTTTGGATATACTATTTATCTATTGGTAAAAATGCAGATAATATAAAAAAGAAAACAGCGTATATAACAATCCCTATTATTTCAAATATAATTTATTTTATAATACAATTAATTATTATATTTTTAAATTTTAATTTTGTTTTTTAGTTTTAATATAATATAGTTGAATATTATAATGACGGCTTTATACAAGCCATTTAAAATTTATGAAGATTATAATATTTAAAGATAAAACAAATAGTAATTTAAAGGGAGATTAAAGTGAGAATATATTTAGTAAGACATGGGCAATGTGATTCAAATGTAAAACAAATTTATAATTATGTGGATGAAGATTTGAATTCGAAAGGAATAGAACAAGCAAAGGAACTTGCTGAAAAAATAAAAAATATAGATTATGATGTAGTTTTTACTTCTCCACTGGTTAGAGCAAAACATACTGCTGAAATAATTAATGTTAAAAATAAAGAAATAAAAATCGATGAAAGACTACGAGAAAGAGAACATGGTTCTTTAGAAGGAATGTCAGTTGATGTAACTGATAGGGAAGATTATTGGAATTACTACACAACAAAAAAATATGGTACTGAAGAATCAATTTCTAGTTTATTTGACAGAGTAAATGATTTTATTGATGAGATAAAAAAAGAAGAATTTGAAAATGTATTGGTTGTAGCGCATTCGGGAGTGTCAAAAGCATTTTATGCATATTTTAACGGAATTCCTGAGGATGGAAAATTTCTTAATTTAGGATTGAAAAATACTGAGATAAAAGAATATACTATTAAAAATTAATTTCCAATTTATATAAATAGTAAAATTTAAAGAGAGGATTTTCAAATCCTTTTTGTGGTATAATATGTAAAGTTGTTAAACAAAAAGAACGGAAGTGAGTGAAAATATGGAAAGGAAATAGATTTAAAATGAAAAATATACAAATCCATGATATTGAAACAGAGAGATTATTAATTAAAGTTCCAACTATGAAAGAGCAATATAAAATATGGAATATAATTAGAAAAGAAGATGTAAATAAATATTATTTTCCAACACCTGATAGAATTTTTATAAAAAATGATTTATCTAAAAATAGTATAGATGATTTAACTAAAGCTAGAAAAATATTTATGGAACAATTAAATGATTGGGATAGACAACAACCATTTTATGAAAAGAAAATTGAAAGTATTGTTAATGGTGAAAATAGTCAAAAATTCACATGGAGTATTTTTACAAAAGAAGGTGAACCAATAGGACAAATTACAGTTCAACCAAAAGATGAATATTTAAATAATCCTGAAATTAGAGATATAGGTTGGTTTGTTGATCCAAGTTATCAAGGGAAAGGTTATGCTACCGAAGCTGCAACAGCTATTTTAGATTTTATGTTTAATGAAGTAGAAATTGATAAAATATTAACATCTGCAGCAATTATAAATCCTTCTTCTTGGAAGTTGATGGAAAAATTAGGCTTTTTAAGAACTGGCGAAATGCAATCAACTTATTTTGATGATCAAGGAAATATTTTATTATGTTATTGTTATGAATGCGATAAAGAAAAATTTTTAAATAAATAGTTTAGTAGCATTAAAATAAAATAATATATATTAAAAGCAGAAGTAAATTTATTTCTGTTTTTTTGATAATTATATGTTTAGCCATATGTCCAGGACACCAATTGGTGTTACCTGATAACGATTTATGCAACCCCATATTTTGCAATTTGTGTCGACATCT
>JAKSVV010000019.1 GCA_024407775.1 Clostridia bacterium | reverse complement strand
ATTTTATCTTCATCAGATACAACACCATCTTTATTAAATATATTAGTAAATGTTCCATAAATTTCATCAGATACATCATTAAATATATCTTCCGTATAAGCCATATGAGCTTTTAAAGATTCAAGCATTTTAAGTAAATCTTCATCATATCTAGTTGTAATTAAGAATGCTGCTCCAAACCATTCAAATATAGTTAATACAAATAATATAAACGAACATTTTATAAAGTCAGAATTTGCTCTAGTATTAAATAATGTTGTAATATAAGATATAATTACAATTATAGATAGTATAGAGAATACTATTTTAACAGGCATTACAGCTTGTAATGCTTCGTTTTCATTATAATAAACTTCTATTTTAAAATTATGTTTATCAAAAGTTACTGCATCATCTGCTTGAGGCATGTAAAATATTCTTTGATCAATATTACGAGTTAGGTTTGTATTTCTAGTATGTCTGTATAGAATTTCATTTTGAGAATCTTTAAGTAATAATTGATAAGGATTATCTGTATAATTATTAATTATCTTTTTAATTGTTTCAGAATTTATTTCTCCACCAATTACTCCTCTAAATGTTCCTTCAATATAAAGTGGCACTGTAACCATGAATGTTGGGTTACCTTCATTATTTTCTCTAGAACATATAACACTCTTTCTAGTCTTTAATGTTTCTTGGTACCATCTTTCAGTTTCAGTTACACTAAATCCATTAGTAATATTTGTAGCAATTAAATGTCCGTCATTTAATGCGATATAAATACTACTAACTTTATCTATACCAGCTTTAATTTTTATTAACTTGTTTGTTGCATCTTGTTTAGAACTTTCATAACATATTTCTTTTAAATCAGATTCTTTAATATTTTCTAGATTAAGTTCTACGTCATCAATGATTCCATATAATTCATAGAATAATATTTTTTCATTGTTGTTTTTAAAAACATCATCACGATCTAGAAGTGCTCTATCTAAAAAGAAATAACAAATAGCTCTAAAACCAATTGCAAGAATGATCATTACAAGACCAATTATCATTACAAACTTGTTTTTCATACCCTACCCGCTTTTTATTATTTATTATCTTTTAAACTTTCAATTTTTATTTCTTCTTGAGTTGTTTTTTCAATTGCTTCTTTTTTTCTAGCGTTATTTTCAATAACACTAACTGTAACTAGATATAATAATAAATATTTAAATATATTCATAAAAATACTTTCTATTATATCTCTATTAATTATGTCTTTATAGTCTTCGAATATAATAACACTTGATGAATATCTAGTAGAAATACATTCTTTAACATTAAATTTTCTTTTATTTTTAATAGTATATGAAATTGTTGTTTTAAAAGCCTGAACGCCATCATCCCATACACCATCACTATTAAAATCATAGTCAGTGAAAACTTGTATAGAATCTCCACCTTTTATGTTTGTCATCTTGCCATCACGGCTAATAATATTTTTCTTAACACTTTCCATAGAGTCATCTTCTCTAATAATTGTGTCAATTTTTTTATCATCAAACATATAAGCCATTGTTCCATAATATTCATCATTAATAACAAATGGTCTTAACATGAATACAAAACTTTCTTGTGTATTCATATCTGTCATATCTTTATAAAATACATTTGGATAATTTTCTTTCGCACTATTCAAATATTTATCAGGAAGTTTATGATAATTAAGTCCTTCAATACTTGGAATAGAAATCATATTTCCAAATGAATCATAAATATAAACAGTTGCTAATGTTTGAGTTTTATTAAATGCTGTTTGTATTAAATCGGAATAATATGTTTTCATAAATCCTGCAAAGTTTTCTTTTGGAACGTTATATAATTTTAACATTTTTTCCATTAAGTTTGATAAACTGCAAACATCTTTTTCATTTTTAGAAGATTCAGCTTCAATTGTCATTTCAGTAAAGTCCATTGATGCTTTAGTTTTAAATCTTCCTATTTCACTTGCAATGCTGCTATATGAAAATACATTTAAAACTTCAAAGACTAAACCAAACGCAAAAATTATATATGCAGCCATAACGCTGTATTCTTTTTCTTTTTTATAGAAAATCATATAAATAAAATATACAAGAGATACAAGTAATAAAATAACAATAATAAATTTAATTATCATATATTCTCCAGAAATTAAATTTATATTTTCTTCAATTCTAACAGTAACTGCAAAGTCTTCAATTTCTTTTTCAAATGTAATACTTTTTCCTAATGTTTTCTTAGGATTATATTTAACAGAAGAATAAATTTCATTATCATTATTTTCTAAGTAAACATTGATAGGGAATTTATCTCCACAAATTTTATCTATAACATATGCATAATTATCTACTTCAAAGTCATTAATAACTACACCAATAAAATTATGAGAAGCATCAAATAATGGTATACCCATATAAATGGCAGTTATATTTTTACCCTTTATAAATTTATTGTGACCTGTGTATGTTAATGAATTTTTTACATCCGCATATAATTGTGTAATTTCTTCAATTTCTTCTTGAGTTAAAACATCATACATGGAAGTTGATTTAGATGAAGTACACAAGAAAGTACCATCTTCTAAAATCAAGTATGATTCATTATTTAACATCTTATTATTTTTTTCAAAGCTTTCAAAATAATTTGCAACACGGCTTAGTTCTAAACCATTTGAGAAATACTCAGCAAACATTTGTAAGTTATTAATTGTATAATTCTTAGAAATGTCAGTGATCTGATTTAATGAATCAAAAATTTCTTCATTGAATTCATCAAGTTCACCTATGCTTTTACTCTCAGCATATTTATATTCTACAGTGCTACAAAGAATCATGATAGCAAAAATAATTACTAAAAAATAATTTCTTACCTTCACCTATCTCACCTTTGTTTTAATTATAAAGTTTTTTGTTTTTAATTTTATATCTTCATAAAGAAAAGTTGTTTCTAGCAATAGAAACAACTTCCTCCTATAAATTCTCTAAGTAATGAATTTGGTGGTACAAATTCAGAATCTAATCCCATGATATAGCTTAAGAATTTAATAAGTCTCTTTGCTTCTGAGTAATATGGTGAATCAGCTGGTACACCATATAACATTGGTTCTGCATAATGTTTTAGTATAGGTAATTCATATACTAAAGCTGTATTAAACATAACGTCTGCTTCTTCTTGATATGGGAAAATATTCTTTTCTTCCCCCAATCTAACACTATCCCACACTGCTAAAGTTCTAACCGCTGGATAGTTTCTAAATTTACTATCTCTAACGATTCTTCTTAATAATCTATTATCTGTTGTTGAAATTCTATTATGTTCATCAAGACTAAGTGGTGTTAATGCACTAACATAAATTTTAAACTTCTTATCTTTAGAAATCTTATGTGTTAGTTTTTCATTTAGTCCGTGAATACCTTCAATAACCATAATATCATTTTTGTTTAATTTAGTTTTCTTACCACTGTATACTCTTGATCCAGTTGTAAAATCATATGTTGGAAGTTCTACTTCTTTTCCATCCATTAAATCATTCATGTTCTTATTGAATAATTCAATTTCAAGAGCTTCAAGAGCTTCCCAGTCAGGTTTACCATCTTCACCAATTGGGTAAGTAGGATCACCATGATCTTTATAATAGTTATCTAATGAAATTACAAGTGGTGTTCTTCCTGCTGCTTGTAATTGAATTGCAAGACGATGAGCAAATGTTGTTTTACCTGATGAACTTGGTCCTGCTATAAGAGCCATCTTAACTGTTCCTTTTGCTTCAATCTTATCAACTATTTCTGCAATCTTCTTTTCTTGAAGAGCTTCTGCAACAAGAATTGTTTCCTTACTCATGTTATTTGAGATACTTTCATTTAAATCTCCAAGAGTTTGGATACCAAGAATTTTTGTCCATTCATCTGTTTGAGCAAATGTATTAAATAATTTCTTTTGTTCTATATCTTCTGGCATATCGTTTGCATTAAATACATCTGGATATTTTAATACAAATCCATCACCGAATTTTGTTAATTTAAATAATTTTAAATAACCTGTAGATGGAACCATGAATCCATACATGTAATCATAAACCCATCCAAGTTTATATAAGTTAATATTTGATGCACTTTTATATTTAAATAGTTTTGCTTTTTTAGTTAAACCTGCAGCTTCAAGTTTTTTAATACCATCAGCTTTTCTATAATTTTCTCTTTCAATAGGTTCATCAGCATCAACTACTTCTTGCATTCTCTTTGTAATTTTCTTAAGTTCTGATTCTGTAATTTTAACTCCATCAATTGTACAGTATATACCTTTGTTAATTGATAAGTTCATTGTAATGTTATTCTTACCATATAAATCTCTAACAGCTCTATATAGTAATAATTTTAATCCTCTAACGTAATATTTGTTACCATCTTTTGTTGAACTGTCAAAGTATTCAATCTTACAATCATTTTTAACAACATCATGAAGTTCAGCAAAATTATTATCAACTTTTAAACCAACGAATGATTCATAATTTTCTGGATAATTTTCTTTTGCTATTTCTAAAAAGTTGATCCCTTTCTTATATGTTTTAACTGTTCCATCGCCAAGTGTAATCTTAGCTGTCATACTCATTTCTTCTCCCATTTTTCAATCTCCTTATAATTTTTTAATAAACCCTTAGTGGATTGATCATTACTTTTGATTCAATAACTTCAGCATCCACATTGTTTGATAAATAATCATGTAATAGTCCAGTCACTATGTATTCTGTTCCAAAGTGAGAAGCATCTATTACATTGAAATCATCTTCCAAGATATCAACTCCTCCATGATAATTATAATCTCCAGTTATATAACAATCAGCTTTAATTTTCATTGCATCATTTGCAAAGCTCTTACCAGAACCTGAGCAAAGTGCAATATGAGAAACAACTCTATTATCATCTCTTGTAATCATAATTACATGTTCAAGATTTAATTTTTCTTTAACATAGTTTGCTAAATCTTTAAGAGTCATTTCATTATTTAAATATCCATGACGTATATAGTGATCTTCACTAAAACGTTCAGGATCAATTTTTTCTACGTTATTAAGTTCTAATTTTTTTGCTAAGTAATCATTAAGTCCATCATCAGCAATATCTAAATTTGTATGCATTGAATAAATTGAGATATCATTTTTAATAGCTTTAATAACTTTCTTACCAATAGAATTTTTAGTTGTAATATTTTTTAATGAATCAAAGATAAATGGATGATGTGACACTATTAAGTTCGCGCCAAGTTCTATTGCTTCATCAATTGTTTTTGATGTAACATCAAGTGTAACTAAAACTTTAGTAACTTCACATTCGCCATCACCAACTATAAGTCCTATGTTGTCCCATTTTTCTTTAAGATATAGTGGGTATTTTTCTTCAATCTTTTTAATAACTTCTTTAACTTTCATTTATGCCTCTTTATTTCTTTGGTTTTAATTTTTCATTCTTTAAAATTTCTTTTAACATTTCATTTTCATTTTTAAGTAATGATATTTTATCTTGAGAATTTTTTGATAAAGATAATTTATCAATCACGTTTTTGTTTTTATTAATTAAATGATTTAAGAATTTTATTAATTCATCATCCTTATATTTTTTATTAATTAATTTCTTTCCAAGTTTATAATCATTATCCGTGTACTTTGTATCGCTTCCTGCTTTAGCACATATGATGTGATAATATTTATCTTCTCTATCTTCAAGTACTTCTTCGCTTGTAATTTCAAATCCAAGTTCATGTAATGTTCTTCTAACTAGTTCATCATCACGATGAGGACTTAAAATTAAATTTTTATTTTTAATATAATCTTTTCTTGCTTTTAAAATATCGCTTGTAAGAATACCGCCCATTCCTGCTATTATGATTGTGTCAGTATCTGTTCCTAATATTTTTTTATCATTAATATTTTTTAGTCCATCAGATAAAACAACTTTTATTTGATCACCAAATCCATTTTTATTAACAGCATCTCTTGTTTTAGTAACAATTGAACTTACAACGTCACTAGCAATAGCTTGTTTTACAATCTTATTTTCGACAAGATACATAGGAAGTAATCCATGATCTGTACCGACATCTATAACAATACTATTCTTTTTAACATAACGAGATACATGTTCTAATCTTTTAGATAATTTTATCATTTTTTCCTCGCAATTATATTATATTAAAATTATACAATGATAAATATATTTTTCAACCTTTTACGCCTCATAAAATCAATATTTTTACTTATTTTTTATATCGTCAAAATAAGTAATTTCTTTTACTATTTTTAAGTAAAAAATAATGCCTCGAATAATACAAAATTTTATTAAAATAAAAAATATGGTTACTTTATTTGTAACCATATTTTTGGATATTTTTTATATATTTTTTTATATATTTTTTCTTAAATAATCAATTATTTTTTACCTGTAAGTTTTTCTTTAACTTTAAGGTCCATATCACTGACAAATACAAGTACTTGAGCGACTACATTATATAATGATGGTGGAATTTGTTCACCTACGTCTAAGTTTTTCATAAGATGAGCAAGTTCTTTATCTTTATATATTGTTATGTTTTCTTTTTCACCTTCTTCAATGATCTTTTCTGCTATATGTCCTTTACCTGTAGCTACAACTTTAGGTACTTGTTCACTTTCTTCATAAGTGATCGCTGTAGCTAATTTTTCTTCTTTGCCTTTATTCTTTTCAAGATTTTCTTTCATCTTATCATTTATCATAATAACCTCTATGCTAAGGCATCAAAGCCTTTTTGCTTTTCATCCTTTTTATTTTTTTCAATAGCATCAAAGATGTTTAATGTCTTACCTGTGTATGTTTCTGCACTAGCTTTAACTAATGTATAACCATAAGCACCAAGTAATTCACTTAAATGATCTTTGTTTTCTATGATAAATTTTGTACCTAAATCATTTTCAGTCATAAAGTTACATTCAATTGTTTTATTAACAACTTTAATGTAAGATTCAACTTGTCCCATGTTTGCTGTTCCAAGTGATAAGAACATTGTAGCATTGTTTTCATTTATTTTTCTCTTCGAAGAATTTTTATCTCCGTTAAAAATATAAAGTTCAGCAATTGATTTGTTATCATTGATTTGAAGTGGAATATGTACAACTGTATTATACTTATTTAAGTCTGATATTAATTCTAAATTTTCTTTCATATGTGATGTTTCTTTAAGAAGAGATTCAGCTGTTTCTTTTGTGAATAACTCTTTATTATTTTCAACATCATTAATAACATCTTTAAAGCTCTTAAAGATTCTCTTTAGAGAAATTTCTTCACTAAGATTTTTTGAACCTTTTACTTCTCTAAAAATTCCTATGACTTCTTTACGAAGCGCAAATAATTTATCTTTTTTAGAAGCATCTTTATCATTTAAAATTTTTGATATTTCATCATCAATTTTAGATAATGATAATGTTTCTTCTTCATTTAAAGTTGTTTCTTCATTTGTTTTTTGTATGATTTCTTCCTTAGTTAAAGTAACTTGTTTATTAGAAGCATCATTAGTTTCTACTTCTTCCATTACTCCAAATTCAAAGTCAGAATATTGATTGATTACGTTATTATCAACGTTTTTATTAGTTAATACTTCATTTTCCCCATTAATAGTACTATCAACAGCATTAGGTGTTTCTAAAACATTGATATTTCCAAGGTTTTTAGCATTTATATTTGAGTTATCCACAGTTTTATCAATAATTCCTGTGGATAGTTGCCCGTCAGCAGTATTATTTATAGTATTTTCAGCAGTCTCAATTTCGTTAGATACCATAACTGCAGGGTTTGCTGTTATTTCTCCAGTTTCATTTGTCGCCATATTCGTATTAATAAGGACTTGGGGATTCTCATTTTCAGTAGTAACAATTTGAGCATTGCTTCCTACTATGTTTTCTTCATTAACTAGATTAGATGCATTAGCAAATTCATCAGTTAATGCATGATTAACCATACTTCCAAGTTCTATACTTTTAGCAATATTAATATTAGAAACATCACTAGATAAAACATTAGCTTCTATGCTTTCATCAATTTCATTAATTGCAGATGTAAGTTGATCTATTAAAACTTTTAAATTAGTTTCTAAGAAATCACTTTTTGTAATCATGTTATTAAATGCACGTGATGATTCTGATGTAACTTCAATATCATTTTTAACCATAAAGATAGCATTTTCTTTTGGAATATTCATACCTTCTATTATATTAAAAATTTTATTTATATTTTCTTTGTTAACTTCTATACCGGCATTTGCCATATCATTAATTGTATTTAAATTTTCTTTGCTTTGCGCAATACCTAAATCTTTTAATATTAATTTTAGATCTTCAACTTTTGCTTCAAGATTTTTTTCTTGAGAAATAATTTCAGCTATCAAAGGTTTGCCTTCAGTCTTACCTAAAATTCTAATATTAAGAATATCACCTTCTTTGATACCTTCTGGCATGTTACCAGCAATTGATATCTCAGATCCATTTGGCATACGAACATCTATACTATCTTTATTAACACTAACAACACTAACTTTAACTTCATCATTAACATGAATATCTTTTAAACTAGAACTATTAGTTTTAATATCACTAGTAGATGTTTTTTCATTGGAATAACTATTAAATAATTTACTAAGTGAATCACTAATAAACATACCATTCTCCTTACTTTTAGTCTTATTTAATTATACTAAAAAAATTCTACTAATCTATACTTTTATACAAAATAATTTATTGACAAAATTAAAATATTAATTATTCTAATAAGTAATAAAACATAAGGAGAAAAATATGAAATCACCTTTAAGATATCAAATGACAGAATTTGATTCTTGTCAAACAGCAATATTAAATGGAATAACATATTTAATAGATAGAGAAAAATTAAATCCATCTTTAATAAGTCAAATATATCGTTATTCATTTGATAAAGGTATGGGAGAAGTTTTTGAAGAAGATAATTATACTAGTGATGGTATACTTCCTTTCATATCAAAATACATAAATGAATTTAATTATAATAAAGATTATAAAATACACTTTGATGAAATTAAACCAGAAAATATTTCATTAGAATTTATTAATGAATGTATTACTAATAATTCAACATTAATAGTTCCAATATATATGGATAACAAAGAAAGATATGTTACTATCACAGATTGCGTAGATAATAATTTATTTATTTTTGATCCATATTACATTGATGAAAGCAGTAATATAATTAATGAAAATAAAGATATAATTTTTGAAAATAATAAACCATTAAACTATAATAGAATAATTAATAAAGATAGATTATTTAGTGATAACATTCCTTATGCTATTAATAAAAATTCTAATAAAGCATTTGTTATTACAAAAAATAATTTAAAAGAAGGAGTAAAATTCTCTAAGAAATTTGATTATATTTTTGATAAAACAACAATATAAAAACAATATAAAAAATAAAAGCCAATTGGCTTTTATTTTTTTATATTGTTTTTATTCACTAATTATCTATAATGTGATACAATCGATATAGATGTATGTGTAGCTCAGTAGGATAGAGCAACCGCCTCCTAAGCGGTAGGTCCCCAGTTCAATTCTGGGCACGTACATATTTTTATAAGGAGAAAAAATCATGCCAAAATTTTTTGCAGAAGAAAAAAATATTGATAAAGAAAATAAAAAAATAATTTTAGATGAAGAAACATCTCATCACGTTCTTAAAGTATTAAGATATAAATTAGGTGATGATGTAACAATATCTAGTGGAGACTTAATAGATTATGATTGCAAAATTTCAAACACTGATAATTTTATTGTTACACTTGATATATTAAATGAAAAAGAAAACTTATCAGAATATCCTTTTGAAATAAATTTATATCAAGGAATAGCCAAAGGTGATAAGATGGATAACATCATTCAAAAAGCAACAGAACTTGGAATTACAAATATAATTCCTACTGAAACAAAATTTACTGTTGTTAAAATTAGTGATGATAAATCAGATAAAAAAATTGATAGATGGAATAAAATTGCACGCGAAGCTGCTAAACAATCAGAACGTGGAATTATTCCTACTGTTAAATCACCAATGAAATTTAAAGATGCAATCTTAGAATGTAAAGATAAAATTGCTATGGTTTGTTACGGTAGAGAAGATCGCTATAATTTAAAAAACTTTTTCAATGATAAAAATATAAATAAAGATAATATAAAAAATATTAAAAGCATTTCATTTTTTATTGGACCAGAAGGTGGATTTGATTTAAGCGAAATTGAATTTGCTAAAGAAAATGGAATAGAGATTGTATCACTAGGTGATAAAATTTATAGAACAGAAACTGCTTCTATTGTTATGCTTGGTATGCTTACTTACGAATTATTTTAAATAATTTTATTATTACTCTTACATTAAAAATTTTTACTGCTATACTTTATGTATGGAAAAATGTTAAAGACTCCTTATTTATATTTGGAAGAACTTTATTATTTACCAAATTAAAAAGGAGGTACTCATGGAAGACATCAAAATTATTTGTAAGGATTGTGGAGAAGAATTTATCTTTTCTATAAGAGATCAAGAATTTTTTAAACAACAAGGTTTTAATAGCCAACCTGTAAGATGCAAATCATGCAGACAAAAAAAGAAAGCTGCAATGAACAATAAAGTTAAAAAAGAAAATAATTAATTTATATGGTGCAAGATGAATCTTGCATCTTTTTTTATATATGCTACTATTTTTTTAGATTAATTTTTTAGAGGTTATTATGAAAGTATGTTTAAAAAATCTTAAATATCTTTTTTATAATAAAAGCATAAATGAGTTTGGTTATTACGTTGGTAACTGTTACATTGAAAACGGAATGATAACAGGATTCGGAAATGAAGATCAAGGTTTTGATCAAGTTTATGATATGACTAATAAACTTGCTATGCCTATGCTTACAAATATAGATTGTAACTTAGAAGATATTATATTTAGAAAATTGCAATCAAATTGGGACACAACAAAATTTTCTTCACTAGAAAATACTATGGGTCAAATCTTAACAAGTAATAATAAAGATTACTATGAAGATATTGCTCCTATGTCTCTATTTGAAATTATAAATACAGGAACAGGTCTTATTGGAACAAGAAGATGTTATAAAGCAGTAAGCGAGGCACCATGTTATGCATTTTGTCACTATCCAGTATCAAGATCATTACATCTAAAACATTTAATAAATCAGCCAAGTATAGATGCATATATCGGAAGTAATACATCGCCAAATATTATACATGGTTTTGAATTAAGAAGTTTATATGATTGTGATGATGGTTCATTATCATTAATAAGAGATAACATGAAAAAAGTTAAATACATAAAAGCCACAATAGGTATGAATGTTTTAATGAGTAATGTTGTAAAACAAAAATGGTTAAAAGATGAACTTCAAGTTTTAAATACATATAACTTATTACATAAGAATACAATTCTTTGTGGATGTAATAATTTAAATGAAAAAGATATAAAGAGAATTAAAGATGTTGATGCAACAGTTGTTTATACTCCTCTTATGTCTCGAGCATTAAATTGTCCTCAAGGAAATATGTTAGCATGTGAAGATGAAGGAGTTTTATGGTGCATAGCATCTGGTTCTCCATCAAGTGTTGATTGTATAAATATGTTTTATGTTATTCAAGAAACAGCAAGAATGTTTCCAGCACTAAGAAAAGATTTAATATTTAAAGCTGCAACTATAAATCCAGTTGAAACATTAAATAAAATATTAAATGTTGATATAACAAATCAAGCTAACTTTACAGTAATAGATGCACCATATGATTTTTCTGATCCAAATAGTGTATTTGAATATTTATTTAGTAAAAATCCATATGAAATGCAACCAATATTAATGTTAAATGGAACTTTTGTAACATATCAAAAAGAAAATAAAGCTGAAGATCAAAAAAATATATTAAGATCTTACTATAAAAGATTCGATCAATACGCCGGAAATCCAAATATGTTCGTTACAGAAGTACCTCAAAAACCATAAAAAACATACAAAACACATAAAAAATCAGATATTTATATAAGAATATATATAATAGAAGGAAAAAGAGTCTCATTTTGGAGGCTCTTTTTCCATTTTTGGTAATTGTTTTACCAAATAAAGTATTGCAATTATATAGCCATTAAAATTACTAGTTCTCCTATCCTTTTATTTATAAGTATTTCAAAGCATAATTTCAAAAATGCAAAATTTCCATTTTTCTAGTATTAATGTAAAGTATTGACATTTTTACCTAAGCATGGTATAATTTATATATCTAGGAGGTGGAGTTATGGGAAACGAAACTAAGAAAAATGTACCACAAATCGGCTATGGATTATTAGACAAAGGTGTTGAATACTCAACAAGTAATTATTTAAAGGCACCAAGTTCAAATACAAAGAGTATTGTATTTGATACTGGAAAGAGTTATATTCCTGGTGCTTGTTATGACCATCACCAATTATCAGAAGAAGAACAAGTATTATATCCTTCTGCTACCGCTATGGTCTATGCCTATGCCGATGAAATTTATAAATTAAATAAAGATGCGATTGATAATGGTATGAAAATTAACCTTGTTTGCCATGAAAATCCAGACCCTGATGCAATTTTATCAGTAGCGCTTGCTAAATATGTCTTAGAACATGAAGGTGAGTTACCTGCATGTGCAAAAGATATCGTAAAACATGCAAATGAATCAGATACATTTACATTCAAACCAGGATTTAATTTTGGATCATTATTAAAAACAATCATTCAAGAAGAAAACAAAAACACTAGAAATATCATGCAAAAGAAAGAAGCAATTGATACATGTGTTTCATTCGTAGAACTTATGATTGAACAATATGATAAACAATTAGAAAGAACACAAAGTGAAGAAGCTGCAAAAAATTTAAACTTAAACGGAACATTAAAAACAATGATGAAACCAAGTAGTAGATATAGACAAGAAAGTAAAGCTGCAGCTGCTAACTGGAGATACTTTAATAAAATTGAAGATACAATTAAAAAGAAAACTACAGACAGTATTGCTGCTTTTGATACTATGGTTGATAATCAATCTTCAAGAGATGCTGAATATAATAATGGAGAAATGAAAGCTAGAGATCAAATCACAAGAACATGTTCTCATACTATGAGCCAAATTGCATCATATGAATTAATTGATGTTAACCTTTGTAAAGCACAAATTACAAAAGAAGATCAAGAAAAAGAATTTGAAAGTGCTGTTGTTCCAAGTAACGTATTTATTTATACAGGATCAAAACCATTTGACCCAGTTATGGACTTAAGAGCAAAAGAAAATTTTGATGTTACTATTATTCCTAAATATGATTATGAAAAAGGATTTGTAACAATTAAAATTTCTTCTCAAGTTGAAGGATTAAACCTTGGACATTTTGGTAGATATATCGAATCATTAATGTACCAAGAAAATTTAGACAAATCAAAATCACCTCTATCAGGCGATGCATTTAAACGTAGAAAAGAAGGATTTATTAAGAGTCTAAAACCATATGATGAAGAACATAAAGATAAACACTATACTACTTTTGAATCAAAATGTGGAACAGGACAAACATTCTTTGGATATAGTGCAAAATTAGATTCTAATTTAGCACAATTAACTTACTTAACTCAAGCAATGAAAGATTACTTTGAAGAACCACACAAAATTAATCAAGAAGAATTTGAAGAAATTGTTGGTAAAGAAAATATTGATGAAGTAAATAAAATTGTAAGAGGTGAACACAAACAAGAAGTTAAAAAGAAAAAAACAATTATCTATACAAACAGTTCTAAAACAGTTCAAAAAATTGAAAGACCAATTAAGAAAACTTTTGAAGAAAAGGTTGCAGAAGAAATTGTTGATGCTAATATTGATGAAGAAGATATTGATAATATCTTAAATGATGTTTTAGATGAAAACCCAGATCTTGGAGAAGATTTAGGTGATCCATCATTTGAAAGTGATGAAGATAAAACCTTAGAGTAGAGTGTTGTGAGGTGTGATATGAACATAACAATATCAGGTGAAGATTATAATAATTTCATAGGTAAATATACAGGAGCAATGATGTCTTATGGTGAAAATAACTTCACAATTATTTTCGAACCAAAAGATGCATTAAAGAAAGCTGACTTAGAAAGAACAGCTGATATTGTACCAACTGATGAATTAGAATTACCTTTAGTTATTCTAAGTCAAGAAGAAGAAATATCATCTTGTATTCCTAATGTTAGAATTTTATACAATAATAATTTAAATGTTGAATCAGTTCTTACAGGTTACATATTAGGTAAAATGTTTAGAAATGAAATAACAGATGATTTTAAAGATTTAGTTAATAGTAATATTGATGAAATTTTAAATGACGATAATGTTAAAGAAGAATTAAAACCATTAATAATCGATGCAGAATTTGCAGATGATTTTGATTTTTCAAAATTAGAAGATCAAATGTTTGATATAATTGATAAGAAAATTAAATCATTATAAATTACTTGGAGGATCACATGAGTGAAAAAGTTTTAAATGGGAGAAGCTTAAAAGTTAAATATGGTATAAGTCATGAAGATGGTAAACTTAGATTCACTTTCTGCGGTGTTGATGAAATACCAAAAGAAGCTGAAGAAGTTCCACTAATTTTTAAAGACGTATTAGATATAGCAAATGTTATTCAAGGATTTACTTCTCTTGAAGTAATTGAATATCAACAAAAAGAAGTTTTCTCACTTGAAGCATGTATGTGTGCATATTTAATAGACTATATTAAATCAGGTAATGACATGAGTCATATTACTGAAGAAAATTTAATAAATATTTATAACTCTCCTGTTGTAAATGAAGCTTTCGAAAACATTGGTTATGAAGCTACACAAGCAAGATCAAAAGATGAATTCTTTGAACTAGAAAGCAAAGGATTAAGTATCGTGCATGAAGCATTCAAAGCTAATGAAGAATCATATCATTTAAATGATCCAAAAGAAGATGAAGAAAAAGCTAAAGTTGTATTACCATCAGAAGAAAAAGCAGATGATGAATTAGATGGTGATGCATTAGATGAAATATTAAAAAATAGTTCAAAGTTAACAAAACAATTATCAGAAGAAATTGAAGAAGAACAAAATGTTAAAAAAGTAGATTTATTTAATCCAAATATAAATACAGATTTAAAACATTAATTAGTTCCCAATAACTTCATATATAAAAAATAGGATTATAAAATTAACTTAGGTTAATTTTATAATCCTATTTTTTATATAACTATATTTTATTATGATAATAAATCATCACTATATATTTCTGGATAATAAATTAATCCAGCATCTTTTATATTATCAAAAACAATCATATCATCATTAATGTTTTTATAATTTATTTTTTCATATCTATTATTATCATTAATATAATAAATATTTTTATCTTTAAATTCACTACCACCAAGTACTGCTATATTCACTTCCTTATTATTTATTATAGGACAATTAGTAAATGTAGCTATTATTGATTGGTTTAATATTGTGTTATACATAGTATTATCATCATAAGGTATTTTAAAATATGTAGAGTTATCATTATCTATTATTAAGTTTCTTCTTATAGTATTAATTATGGCTAGTTTCTTAATATTACTTGAAGATACATAATAATCAGCATCATTAAGTTTAAATGTATATACATCATGATCAATATCTATCGAATAAGGAATAACATCTGACCATAACCTATTATCATTTTGATCTTTATAATTTATAACTAATCCATCGTTTGTAACAACCATATATTTATCTAAATATTTAGACAAGTCGTAATTGTTTTTAAAATTTAATTTTATTACTCTAACAAATTCATCATACATACTATTATAATTAATAAGTGTATTACCCAGTGCTAGTTCTTCTATGTCATCATCATTTGGCATATCAAATTTCTTTAAACCAGAAGAATCTATTGCGTATCTAATTTTATCTTGATACATTTCTTTTTTCATATCAATTTTATAATTAGTATACATTAAAAAGAATAACGAAAAGAATATTATTATATAAACATATGTAGCTATAATTGTAATATTAGAAACTTTCATTTTTAACAACACCCGCATATGTTATATAATTAGTTTCATTATCCGTATTAAACAATTTATTCATAAACACATTTGTATTTGTAAAATTATTTTTATGAGTAATAACAATGCTATCTCCTTTTTCAAGATAAAATGCATTATTATTTTCTATTTCTCTTTTTATTGTATCATTAGTAAACGATATTGTTTTTTCTTCTTCATATATAGGAACATATGCATCTCTATATATAGTAATATCATTGTTACTAACAAGATCTAAATCATCAATCTTTCCTTTATAAATTGCTTCATCAAGTTTAGATTTAATATAATTATTTTCATAATAGTAATTATTAAAATCACACAAGACAGATAAATAAAATGATGGTATAACACAAAGCATTATTACAGATATTATAATTGTAACTAGTTTCGAAAAGCTATCTTCCATTAATTAATGATTGCTCCTTTTCTAAGATTAAGTCTTTTAGTTTGCATTTTAATAAAATCAATTATTTCATTTGTGCTTAACATTCTTATGTGATAACAATCATATATTTCTTTAATCAGATATTTGTATTTAAGATAATTAGATTTAAAATCATTGTTCTCTTTATTTTCATCTTCATAAAGCATCATTGTCTCACTAAATGTTTTGTTTTTAATATGATTAAGAACATTATTAAAGACTTCATATTCTATTGTTAGAGTAGCCATTTCTTTATCATCATATTCCTTATTATAATCATCTATAAAATCTGCTTCTTTTCTTTTAGTTAGAACCATTCTTTTAATAGTGTTTTTAAAGTTGTTTAAAAAATATTCATTAGATGTATATCTATTATCATAATCATTTTTTACTATAGTCTTATTCATTGTTGCCTCTTATATTAGATTTGGTTAAATTCAATTACTGTGATTACACCATTTTCATTTGTTTTTAATTTTGATTCAAACATACCATTTGAATTAATATAATCTTTATCATCTACATCATTGTTAGCATATACTCCTGTATAAGTTTTACCAGCATCATTAGATGTTGTAATAACTTTTACAGATACACCATCTTTAGCATATGTGTTGATAGCATTAATAACTTCACTACCGCTTACAATATTATTGTCATATGCAATATATCTTTTTGATGCTAATTCATCAGTTAAATCTAACATGTTTCTTGATGATTCTTTAACAAGGCTTGAACCTTGGCTAAAGATCATAAGTCCTATACTAATAATACCAATTGTCACCATAATAGATGCACCCATAACTAAACTCTTTTGAACGTTTTCATTCATAATTAATTTTCTCCTTTGTTGCCTTCATAATTTTTTTGTTTTTCTATTTTTTTGTTATCCTATTTTTTATATTTCTTTAAATTTTAAAATTTTATATTTTACATAGCTTTTATTTCAGCTATTAATTTACCTAGTTCTTCTATACCTGTATAAACCATTGGAACAATGAAATATAAAAGTACTAAAGTATAATAAGGTATCTGACTTATTAATTGCGCTAGGTTAGTTTTTTCTAATACATCTTGTGTATTTTTATTTTTAGTTTCTTCTTTATAGAAGTCTCTTTCAGTTTCTAGAAAACTAAAAGCTTGTGATACTTTAATATTTTTTACACATTGAAGTAATGATCTAAATAACTTCTTAAGACTTTTTTCTTTAACTTCATTTTTAATTCTATTAATAGCATACTCACCATCTTTTTCATAATCAGTAAGGCATCTTCTTATTTCATTTTTATATATGTAACTATATTTTTCTAAGTATAAAAGAATCTCTTCTGCTGATACAAATGGATAATGTATTAATATTAAAATAATGCTTCTAAAGTTATTTATTTCGTTTTCTTTATTTGCTTTTCTAACATGTTTTTCAAAGTATATATCAAAATCAACAATCAGTGTTGCAAGCAAACTTACAAGTATAGTTACTACTGTTTCAATATATAATATTTTAAGTGTAACTACTTCTAAAAAACTATTAGCTGATATGAACATAAATACCATAGTAAGAATTGATAGTAAGAAACATTTGATTTTATTTTTATAATATCTTTCAGGATTTAATTCTAATTTTGCTTCTTCTATTTTTCTTGCTAATATTTTATATTGTTTTGAATTCTTATCAGGTATGATTTTATTAATCATCTTTTCTAATTTTTTATTTTTTCTTTTATTAGATTGTTTGATATTAAATTTATTTTTAATTATTTCTATATTAGTTTGTGAA
>JAKSVV010000018.1 GCA_024407775.1 Clostridia bacterium | reverse complement strand
AAACTATCAGGAAAAGAAGAAACATTAAAGAAATTAAAACTTGCTGTTTCAAAACTAGAAGCAGAAAAAATTGAAAACATATGTAATGAATTACTTAAATAAAAAATAAAGGAGACTAATTATGAGCGTTGATGTAATGTTCTTATGTAACAAAGAATTAAACTTTGTAATGCATACATTAATGGATACAGTTGAAAAAGAAGGACTAACAGTTAAAAAATGCGATATTAATTTAAAAGAACTTGGAGAAGTAACAGATCTTCCTGAAATATTTGTAGTAGACGCTGATGCTTTAAATTCAAATGATGAATCAAGAGTATATCTATGCGATCTATGTATTGAAAAATATAAAAAGATGATAGTAATAGGCAACAAAGAAGAACTTACATCTACTCTTGAAAATATTTCAAAGAAGATTGTATCTGAAACATTTGAAAGACCAATTGATAATGCTGAAGTAGCTAAAAGAATTTTAAAAATATCAAATGATATTAAAGCAAGAAATGGTCAAAGAAAAATTTTAGTAGTAGATGATTCACCAGTGTTTTTAAGAACAATATCAGAATGGTTAGAACTTGCATATAATGTTAGTATATGTCCATCAGCTACAGCAGCTTTTCATATGATAGAAGTTACTAAACCTGATTTGATTTTGCTAGATTATGAAATGCCAGTATGTAGTGGAGAACAATTCCTAGAAATGTTACATAGTGAACAACAAACAAAAGATATCCCAGTAATATTTTTAACATCAAGAAGTGATGAAGAAACAGTAAAGAGAGTTTTAGAATTAGGACCTCAAGGATATTTATTAAAGAGTCAATCAAAAGAAAATATACTAGAAGCAATAGCAAAATATTTTGCTAATGATTTATATAATGCATAATAATTAGATTTTAAATATAAAAGGCAGATGCATAGCATCTGTCTTTTTACTTGTATATAAAAAATTTTATATTATAATTTTTACTTGGAGGATGTTATGGAGTTTAGAAAAGCAAAATTAGATGATATTTTAAAAATAAAAAACTTATATGATTCGGTTAAAGGATCTGAATTTTGCACATGGCATGAAGATTATCCTGGTGATTTTGAAATAAATGAAGACTTTAATTCAGATAATTTATTTGTATTAGAAGATAACAATGATATTATAGGAGCAATATCTATAATACCTGAAAATGAACTTGATGATATTAAAGATTTTAAAGTTCATGATGATGCAGCAGAATTTGCTAGAGTTGTTATAAGAAAAGATTATCAAGGAAAAGGTTTATCAAAATTATTAGTAGAAAATATAATCGAAGAAATTAGAAATAGAAATAAAAAAACAATTCACATATTAGTTGCTAAGGTTAATATACCTGCACAAAAATTATATAAATCATGTGGTTTTGATTTTATAAGAGATATTTATAAATTTCAAACAGATTTTATTTTGTGTGAATTAGTATTATAAACTTATTATATTATTTTGAGGGAAATAAATTATGAATGAAGCTTATGAATTTTTAAAAGAATGCAAGACATATTATTTAGCAACAGTAGAAGGAGATCAACCGCGTGTTAGACCATTTGGAACTGTAAATGTGTTTGAAGATAAATTATATATTCAAACAGGAAAAACTAAAAATGTATCACATCAAATTGAAGAAAATAGTAAAGTGGAACTTTGCGGATTTAAAGATGGAGATTGGATTAGAGTATCTGGTAACTTAGTTAGAGATGATAGAGTAGAAGCTAAGAAAGCAATGCTTGATAATTATCCAGAACTTAGAAATATGTATGATGAAAATGATGATAATACAGAAGTATTATATTTTGAAAACATGAGTGCAACTATTTATGGATTCACTCATGCTCCAAAAGAATTATAAAATTTATATAAGGAGTAATGATGGAAAATATAATAGATAAATTTCAAAAGAAATTTAATGGATTTGTTCTGTTTTCAACATTATCAAAAAATCTTATAGAAGTATTCATTCCTTTATTACTTTATAAATTTGGATTTAGTGTAAAGGAAGTTATTTTATATTATTTATTTGTTAACGTGTTTGGAACATTTCTAGTATATTTATTTGTTACATTAGGCAATAAATTTGGCTATAAGAAATTAGCTTATTTATCTATATTCAATTTTGCTCTTATGCAAATAGTATTAAATTTTAAAGTGCATACTGTTTGGTATTTAGTATTACTTGCTTTAGTATATACTTTATATTTTAGAACTTATTGGATCTCAAGAAGATACTTTAACTTACACGTTGTAAAAAAAGATAATATTGCTAAAACTTATAGCATAATAAGTATATTTAATCAGTTAGGAACAATGACTGCAACATTTATTGGAGGATTATTACTTGATACACTTGGCAATATGATTGTATCAATTATTAGTATAATAATATTTGTTATAAGCGTTATATTCTTAAATGGTATGGAAGAAAAATTTAATAGAAATAAAATTGAAGTGATTAAAACATTTAAAATTATTCCTAAGAGAGATACATATATAATTGCATGCTATGAATTATTAAATATTTTATATTTCTTCATAGCATTATATATTTATATCTACATAAAAAATAGTTTTCAATTAGTTGGAGCATTAAACTTACTAACAGGTATAGCAACAATTATATTTACATATCTTTATGGTAAGTTTATTAATAAAGAAAGAAACTTTTTAAAACTTTCGTTTGTGATAATGTTACTTATTTTATGTTTAGAAATCAATACAACAGGAATTATATTTGCTATAGCGATATTCCTTGAAGGATTTGCTAAAAAGATGATTGATGTTTCTATTAATAAAGAAGTATATAAACTAAGTAAGAAAATAGATTATGAAAATTATAATTTATATTATGAATTAGTTGAACACATATCAAAAGTGATAGTATTATTACCTTTATTATTATTTATTAATAATTTTAAAGTGATGATTTATTTAGTATTAACATTATTTGTATCAGCTATTATATTTAATTTTATAATTCCTGATATAGATGATTATAATAATGATATTAAAAAAGATTAAAAGGTGAGATGATGAAGTACGACATGATTATGTTTGATATAGACGGAACAATATGGGATGTTTCTTATATCATACTTGATGCATTAAATGATGTTTTGAAAAAACATGATTCTATTAAAAGAATAACTCATGAAAAAGTAACAAGTGGTCTTGGACTTAATGCTAGAGATTTCTCTAGACATGTTTTTGATTTTTTAGATGATGATGAAACAAAACTTCAATATTTGCAAGAAGCAGAAGTTGTTAGAAATGAATATATTGAAAAGAATTCTATTGATCCTTATCCAAACTTTGTTGAAGTAGTTCGTAAGTTATCAAATAGATATAAAATAGCAATAGTAAGTAACTGCGGACCTGGTACAATAGAACATTTAATATCAGTTTTAGATATTAATTCTAGCATAACTGATTTTTGCGCTGCATCTAGATTTAAAATTTCAAAAGCACAAGCTATGGAAAGAGTTAAAAAAGATAATAATGTAATGAACGTAGTGTATGTTGGCGATACTGATCTTGATAGAAAATCATGTGAAGAAGCTGGCATAGATTTTGTTTATGCAAGTTATGGATTTGGTAAAGATGTAGTATATGATCATAAGATTGATGCTTTAGTTGAATTACCTGATGTAATAAAAAAGATGGAAGATGAATATGTATAAAATAATGTTTGTATGTCATGGTAACATATGCCGTTCACCTATGGCAGAAATGATTTTAAAAGATATAGTTAATAAGAATAACATGACTAGTGAATTTATTATTAATAGCACTGCAACAAGCCGTGAAGAAATAGGTAATGATTTATATCCTAGTGCAATAAGAACACTTAATGGTCATAACATACCAATAGATAAACATAGAGCAAGACAAATAACTATGGATGACTATGAAGATTATGATTATATAATTTGTATGGATGATAATAATATAAGAAATTTATTTAGAATAATAAATAATGATTATGATAATAAAGTTTATAAACTATTAGAATTTTGTAATGATAGTAGTGACATAGAAGATCCATGGTATACTGATAACTTTGAAAAAGTTTATAATCAAATAAATGAAGGATGCAATGCATTATTTAATAAACTAATTAATGAGTAATAAATAAATCGATAATAAAAGAAATAAGCAATAAATATTGCTTATTTTTTTTATTAGAAAAAATATAATCTTGTTAAAAAATAGTATTGAAATATGTTTTATATATTTTATAATTAAAATAAGGTTATTTGTAAGGAGAAACATATGGAATATTTACAACTTGGAGACGTTAGAATCCCTAGAGTAGTTATAGGAACATGGTCTTGGGGAGAAGGTCTTATCGGTGGAGGCGGTATCTTTGGTAACAAAACAGATAAAGTCTTATTAAGAGAAGTATTTGTTAGTGCTATGAGAAATGGCTTCACATTATATGATACAGCTGAAATTTATTCAGATGGGGAATCAGAAAGAATAATAGGAGAACTAACAGAATATTATAATGGTAAAGTAGAACTTGAAAAAGGTAGAAGACAAAAAGTACAAATATCTACAAAGTTCATGGCATTACCTTTTAGAGATAGTAAGAAACAATTAGTATCATCTATTGAAGGAAGTTTGGAAAGAACTAAACAATCATCAATTGATATATTTTGGTTGCATGTTCCAAGAAATTATCAAACATTAATAAGAGAATTAATTCCATATTTAAAGAGTAATAAAATTAGAAATGTTGGTTTATCTAACTTTAATCTAACACAAATTAAAGATGCAAAAAGAATGCTTGAAGATGAAGGTATTCATTTAGCTGGAGTTCAAATGCACTTTAGTTTGTTATATCAAGACTGTTTAGAAAATGGACTTCTTGAATGGTGTAAAGATAACAACATTGCATTTTTTGCATACATGGTTATGGAACAAGGGGCTTTATCAGGAAAATATACAAAAGATAATTTAATGCCTAAGAATAGTTTAAGAGGTAAGACATATAATAAATCTTTAGAAAAGATTGAACCATTACTTGAATTTATGAAGAAACTAAGTGAAAAATATGAAGTGCCTCAATCACAAATACCAGTTGTATGGGCACTTGAAAAAGGAGCCGTTCCAATTGTAGGGGTAACAAAACAACAACATGTATACGAACTAACAAAAGCATTAGATATTCATATGGATAAAGAGGATATATGGGAACTTGAAAAACTATCTAGTACAATTCAAGTTCACAAAAGAGGTTTCTGGGAATCAAAATTAGATGGGAAAGTGATGTAAAGTATGACTTTATTAAAAATTATAATCAATTTAACAATTGGATATTTTCTTTTAAAATTAGTAACATTACTTTGGTCAGTAATATCATTTAAGATTAATTACAAAAGACATTTTAAAATTAAAACAAAAGGTTTATTAAATGATGTTAATTACAAAGGTAAAGTTTTACTATGTGTTCTATTAGATCATCAAACAAATGATATAAAAAGAATAGTACAGCAATATGAAGATATCTTACTTGGATATAGAAATGTTCATGTAGCATTTATTACTAATGAACAAGAAGATATAGAAATAGCAATGAAACATAATGATGAACAATCAACAAGAGAAGTTTTAAATGACTATATCGATGGTATGAATGAAAAATTAGAAAGAAGAGATGCAGTTATGCTTATTCATTATCCTTATGATAATGATAACAAAGCACAAATGATTGATTTCGCAGTAAAAGAATTTTTACTTAAATATGAAACAATTGAAAAGATATCATCTTATATAGGAATATTTGATGGATCAAGTGTACTTGAAGAAGCTTTTATTCCTAGATTAGAAAAAACATTCACTAAATATAAATATCCAGAATTAATTGAAACAATAAATATTAGAATGAATCATGTTAATAGAATAAATAAATTAAATAATTATTTAGCTTATTTATTTAATGCAGATAGAACAATAAAAGCTATGAATAGAACAGTAGCTAGAACTAATTTAAAAAAACTATTTCGCTTAAATAGATTTTTACCTTATTATTGCGACTTTAAAGGAACATTAATAAGACTTGATACATTCTATGAAGAAGATATGCTATCAGGAACTACAAACTACATGGATACAATAGTAGCAAATTATTATTTTAAACATGCAAGAAGAGAAACTATGTATGTTGAAAATGATGTTGATGTGGTAAGTGATCCTAAAAAGATAGAAGAAAATTTAGAACGCCATTATCTTTTATGGCATAGCATGAAGAAACAAGCAACAGCTATAGCGAAATATAGATATCAAAATAAATTTAAAAAGTTTATGCTTAAATCATATTACAATTCAAGAATGATTTATAATAGCATAGGACCATATATAATATTCTTTGCATTAGTATGTTTATTAGTAACAAAGAATATTACATTGCCAGTATTATTATCATTCATAGGCTCAATGTATTTATATGCATTAGCATATGTAATCACATATAGAGAAAAATCAAAGTGGTATGATAATGATAACTATCCAAAAGAAAAATTCTTTATAAGATTAGTTTCATTCTTAATGTATCCATTATTTTTAGTATATAGATGTAACGGATTTATTGATTATATTTTAAAAGATACTATCTTTAAAAAACAAAACGATAAAGAAAATGAAATCAAAAATCAAAATAAACCTAAAAAAGTTTATATGCAAAATGATGTTGATATGATACATGATGATTTTGAAATCAAAAAAGAAGAAAAAGAAAATAATGAAGTTAAAGATGACAAAGAAATAGTAGCGGAGGAAGTTACTAAAGAATCTGATGATAAAGAAGTAGAGATAGTAGCTCCCAAAGATATAGACTTTAACGATATATCAAACTTATAAAAGATAATAATGATTAAATTAAACAATAAAAAATGAGCTTATATTAAGCTCATTTTTTGTTGCGACAATTTTTGTTTACTAATTCTAAACAAAGTAGTCAAATAGTGAAGTTTGATTGTTGAAACTTGATAAGTAACTTTCTAAAACAGAGCTAGATGATTTAGCTTTATTTGTATTAGCTACATATCCTCCATTTGGAGCACTCTTAATTTCATTGGCTCTTCTTTGGACTTGTTTACCTAAAGAATATGCGCCTTTGAATAAGGATTTAACACTAGCTACATTAGCTTTTTTAAGTTTAGATTCATCAATTGATAGTGTGTTATCAGATTTAATACTGATACCTATCTTTTCTAAACTAGCTTTATTAGCTGTTGTTGTGTTAACCATATAGTAAGCTTGTCTGACTACTGTGTCGTTAGTAGATTCACCAGCAATATTTTTAAGATCATTGTAATTATTAACAAAGTCTTTTGCTGCTGATAATATCTTATCGTAATCAACTGACCCATCTTCGCCTTCGGCATATAGCTTATCATTAGCTAGGGCATCAATTGAATCATTAAGTTTTCCAGCACTTAATCTAGTATCAACAATAGTTTTTGTTAAACTATCAGCTTCCTTCTTAAGGTCAGCTGTACTGATTTTTTCATCCTTGTAATCAGCCTTTAATGATGTTTTAATATCTTTATAATTCTTTTTCATATAAGAATATTTAGTGATAAGATCATTTAAAGAACTTGTGCTGTTATTACTAAATAATGAACTATACTTATTATTATTAGAGTATAAGTTATTAAATAAGTAACTACTTAAATATGATGAAGATATTGACATATGTATCACCTCCTTGCTTACATATATACTTTATTATACCATATAATGGCTATTATGTCTAGGAAATAACAAGGTTGACACATGTTTTTATTCATATTAAAATATAACATAGGAATGGATAAGGAGGCTTAATAATGCAAGATAACATGACAGAAGAAATAGTTAATAAAAGAAGAGCATTACTAGTTGGTGTAAACATTGCTGGCGATAGAGATTTTGATAAATCATTTGCAGAATTAGGATCTCTTGCAGAAGCAAATTATTATGAGGTAGCAGCATCAGCATTCCAAAATGCCCAAAAGGTAAATAAAGCATTATACATTGGTAGTGGTAAAGCTGATGAAATAAAAGAAATAATTAAAAACGAAAATATAGATATTGTTATATTTAATAATGAACTAAGCCCAATTCAATTTAAGAACTTAGAAGAAAAATTCGGTAAGGAAGTAATAGATAGAACAGGACTTATACTTCAAATATTTTCAGATAGAGCAAAAACAAGAGAAGCAAAACTTCAAGTTGATGTAGCACGTCTTGAATATATGCTTCCAAGATTAAGTCATATGCACTCAGATCTTGGCAGACAAGGTGGCGGTTCTGGATTAAGCAATAAAGGTTCAGGAGAAAAAAGAATTGAACTAGATAGAAGACGTATCGAAGAAAAATTAGATATGTTAAAAAAAGAATTAGATAAATTATCTAATATAAGAACAACCCAAAGAAAGAAAAGAGCAAAAAGCAATATTCCTCGTGTAGCACTAGCAGGTTATACTAATGCTGGAAAAAGTACAGTACTTAATGAAATAATAAAGACATATAATTCAAAAATTATTAATGATGATTTAGATGAAACTAATGATAATCAAAATGAAATTATTAATGAAGACAATAAATTAAAAACAGTATTTGAAAAAGATATGTTATTTGCAACACTTGAAACTGCAACTAGATTAATTGATCTTGATAATAACAAAACATTTTTCTTGTCTGATACAGTTGGATTTATAAGACAACTTCCACACAATTTAATAAAAGCATTTAGAAGTACACTTGAAGAAATTAAAGAAGCAGATTTAATTGTTGAAGTGGTTGATTATTCAGATCCTGATTATATTAATCACATAGAAGTAACAGATAAAACATTAAAAGAAATAGGAGCAAGTGATATTCCTGTTTTATATGTTTATAATAAATCTGATAAATGTGAAGGAGAATATCCAATTGCATTTAATGATAAAGCATACATATCAGCAAAAGAAACAGATAGTATTAAAGTATTAGTAGATGAAATTAGTAAAAGAATTTTTGCATCACATAAAAAATGTGTTATGCATATTCCATATAGTGATGGATCAGTTGTATCATATCTTAATGATACAGCAACAGTTTATAATATGGCTTATGATGAAACAGGAACAATATTAAACTTGGAATTGAATGAAGCCGATTATAATAAATATAAGAAATACATAATGGATGAAGGGGAATAAATATGAATAAATTTATGCAAATGGCAATAGAAGAAGCTAGATTTGGAATACAAAATAAACATGGTGGACCATTTGGTTCTTGCATAGTAAAAGATGGAGAAGTAATTTCACTTGGGCATAATCATGTTGTTGCATATAATGATCCAACATGTCATGGGGAAGTTGATGCAATTAGAAAAGCATGTGATAAATTAAAAACATTTGATTTATCTGGTTGTGAAATTTATACAACGGGTGAACCATGTCATATGTGTTTATGTGCTTGTATGTGGGCAAATATTTCAAAAATTTATTATGGAGCTACTATCGAAGATAATGGTATCATTGGATTTAGAGATGATAAATTTGATAAGATATTTGGTGGACGTGATAAACTTGGAGATTTACTAGAAGAAGTGGATAGAGAAGAAGTATTAAAACTATTTGATGAATATAATAACTTAGATAAAACAATGTACTAAAATATATAATTAAATAAGTACTATATATAATGAAGGAAAAAATTCATCATTCAATACTTTACATAGATTTATAAAAATAAAAAATATAATAAAAATGGTATTGATAAAAGATTTTATCAATACCATTTTTGCTATTTTATAAATATTTTTTTATATGTATAATATAAGTATGTTTAAGAAAGTATTGTAATCTAGCCGAAAACGTTATATAATACCACTAAATATTTGATATTATTTAATGTTATTTAGATTACATGTTAATATATTGGAGGACTTATATGAAAGGTACAAGAATTAACAAGATAAAAGATTTTAGTAATATAAAATTAGATTGCGACGAATATCAATATTCCATTCATCCATATGAAGGAAAAACCAGAAACGGTACAAAGGTTGTAATTGAAGCATTAATTTTTAGCTTAATAGCAGTTATTCTTTTTGTAGCAGCTTTATTTATTCCTATGGTTTTAGATTTAGGAGATAGCGGAATTATAAAAACAGCTTTAATAGCAACACCGATATTGTTTATAGCAATTGCAGTTTATATTATAATAAATAATAAGCGTTTTAAGATAACAATCACAACTTACGTTTGTGATAAAATAAGTAAAACATTATATACTGTTTTCATTAATCCGGATAGATCTTTTGGTAGAACTATCTCTGGAGATTATATATCAGTTCCAGATGTTGATAAAGCACTTAGAGATGCAAAGAACAAAGACAGATTAATGAGAGATGTTTTACTAACTGCAAAAAATATTAACGTCATTGATTTATGGCATGGCGGAGATACAGTATTAGCTTATGGAAATCTAGAACTTTATAAGGAAGATGAAAACTATTTATATGTTAAGGCAAGACTTGTAAATAAGAAAGGTACAACATATGATCATCCTAGAAAAAAGAAACTAAAAATTCCTAAAGCAATAAAAGATATTTCAACTGTTAGACACATTATTTATTAATATGTAATCAAAAAAGCATCCGCATGGATGCTTTTTTATTATATAAAATATTATCAAAATTATATTTCAATTATAATTATTTGATTTACATTAATGCAAAGTAGAATATAAATAATACTGAAACAATATACATGTATATTGAAACATCTTTAGCTTTGAGTGTAAATATTTTTAGTAATGTATATGCAATAAATGATAATGCAATACCAGCTGCTATATCACATGTTAATGGAATAAATAATATAGCAATAGTAGCTGGAATTAATTCTAATATATCATCTGTTACAATTTCTCTTATTTGATATAGCATTAAAATTCCTACATATATAAGTGCAGGTGCTGTTGCACAACTTGGTATGATATTGCAAAATGGTCCAATTACAATTGCTAATAAAAATAAAATAGCAGTAGTAAATGAAGTAAGACCGGTTTTCCCGCCTTCGCTAACACCAACACCAGATTCTAGATAACTAGTAACAGTTGGTGATCCAAAACATGTTCCCATTGATGTACCGATAGCATCGCAAAGTAATGCTCTTGATAATCCTTTGATTTCTCCTTTTTCATCTTTTAGTTTAGCTGCACTTGATACAGCAATTAGAGTACCAATTGAGTTAAACATATCAGATAAGAAGAAACAGAATATTAGTATAAGTAGTGTAATAAGGGCTGTTATACTTCCTTTGACTAATGTACATACTTCCATAAGTCCTTTTATGTTTGCAAATAATGCAACATCTTTAAAGTCACTAAACATTTGTCCTAGTGATACAAATTCACTTGGGTTAACACTTGTTACTCCAAGAGGAATAGATAATATAGTAATAGTTATAATTGTTATTATAACTGATGCTTTAATGTTATAATGCTTTAATATTCCTATAAGTATTACTCCAAATAGTGTTAGGATGGCAGCAATTTGTGATACTCCAAAAGTTTTTGAACTGAATGATACAAGTCCAACCATTGTATCACTATTTGAAACTATTATTCCACCATTCTTTAGCCCAATGAAAGCAATGAATATTCCTATACCAACTGATAAACTTGTTTTTAATGTATTAGGGATTGCTTTAATAACTTTTTCTCTTACACCACTTACTGAACAAATTATAAATAAGAATGATGCTACAAAATTTATAAATAATGCAACAGGATAACTATATCCTAGTTTTAACATGATAGTATATGTAAAGAATCCCACTGCTCCAATACCAGGTGCTTGAACAACTGGCCAGTTGGCAATTAGTGATGTACATAAACTTCCTATACATGATGCTATACATGTTGAAATAAATATCGCATTATACATTCTAGCATCACCTGATGCACTACTAAGTACATTTGGTGTTAAAAATATAATGTAGCATAGTGACATGAATGTCGCAAAACCTGCTAATATCTCTGTTTTTATATTTGTATTATTTTCTTTTAACTTAAAAATTTTATCTAACATAAAATACCTCCTAGTAGTTTAATTTTATCAAAAATAAAACTGATTTCAATAAAAAGATTATGTGTTAATCTATATTATATAAAGCGTTATAAAGTTGAAATAAAAATTTTATTATGATATACTTTACTAATAAATAAGAAAGGAGAGCTCATATTGAGCGATGGTAAATTATGAATAATAAACTTTGGCCTTGCGCCTGGCAATGTAACTCAATTTGGGCTTTAATATAAAACCCAAAAAATCGAAAACTGATAATAAAAAACTAACAAGTATAGATAATTTGGAGGAATAAAAATGAGTAATAAAAAAATAATATTAACAGGAGATAGACCAACAGGTAGATTACATATTGGACACTATGTTGGATCATTAAGAAGAAGAGTACAAATTCAAAATGAAGGTAACTTTGATAAAATGTATGTAATGATTGCAGACGCGCAAGCATTAACAGATAACTTTGATAATCCAGAAAAGATTAGAGAAAATATTATAGAAGTAGCACTTGATTATTTATCAGTAGGACTTGATCCTAGCAAGATAACATTATTTGTACAATCATATGTAAAAGAGTTAACAGAAATTACTTTCTATTATATGAACTTAGTAACAATTGCTAGATTACATAGAAATCCAACTGTTAAAAGTGAAATAGAAATGAGACAATTTGGTGGTGAAAGTATTCCAGCAGGATTCTTCACATATCCAGTATCTCAAGCTGCAGATATAACAGCTTTCAAAGGTAACATTATCCCAGTAGGTGATGATCAATTACCAATGCTTGAACAAACAAGAGAAATTGTAAGAAGCTTTAATAGAATATATGATACAGATATTTTAGTAGAACCAAAAGAAGTTTTACCAGATAATGAAGCATGTATGAGATTACCTGGAACAGATGGTAAAGCTAAAATGAGTAAATCACTTGGTAACTGTATTTATTTATCTGATTCAAGCGAAGAACTTAAGAAAAAAATTATGGGAATGTATACAGACCCAAATCATATTCAAGTAAGTGATCCTGGACAAGTTGAAGGTAACATGGTATTCACATACTTAGATGCATTTATTAAAGAAGATAGTTTTGAAAAATATGCTGAAATTGCAAAATTAGATAAAGAAGATGATACATTAGATAAATTAAAAGAACACTATAAAAGAGGTGGACTTGGTGATGTAAAAGTTAAAAACTTTTTATATCAAATTTTAGATGCTGAACTTGCTCCAATTAGAGAAAGAAGAAAATATTATGAAGCAAGAATTGAAGAAGTATATAAAATCTTAGAAGATGGATCTAAAGAAGCACAAAAAGAAGCAGCTAAAACATTAAATGAAATGAAAAATGCTATGAAGATTAATTATTTTGAAGATAAAGATTTAATAGCAAGTCATGTTAAAAAATATGAAAATAAATAATAAATAAATCATAAAAAAGAGACAATTTTGTCTCTTTTTTATTTTATTTATTCTCTTGAATATAAGGCGGGGAGTGTGATATACTTTGCTTGAAATTAGATTCTAGAAAGGAGGCATGACATGGCTAAAGTAAGTGTATTCGACAATAATTATTTTAAAAAGTTTTACGCAGCATATTTAGTTGGTGGAGCAGCAGGAGCAGCTAAGTTTATCACTACTAAAACTAAAAACTTTGATAAAGATGAATATAAAGATGCAATAACTTTTATTAGAGATGACTTTGTTCCAAGAATAGAAAAGTTTTGTAACGAAGAAAATTATGATGAATTAGTTAAATCAATTTTTGCTTCATTATGTGAAAATTATTATGATGAAGCCATAGTTATGCTTGATGAACAACTTTCTATTAATAAATTCAAAAATACTTTTAAAAATCATTTAGGATTTTTTATTGATAAAACATTAGAAACAAAAAGAAATGAAAATAATACAGAAGATGCATCAAAAATTGTTGATGATAAAACATTAATGCAAGAAACATTAACAGATTCTAAAACAGGAAAAACATATAGTGCATTTTTGAAATTATATTTGCCTGATAAATATATAAGTTCATTTAATAGATATGATGAATTATCTAAAATAGAACTTGATGATATTAATACAGTTTTTCATCCATTAGATAAATATACTGATGCAGGTAGTTTAAAAAATTATTTTAATTTATTAAAACATAAAGGTATAAATACATTAATTATTGAAGTTACAAAAATACTTGATGTATATGCAACGGGTGAAAGAATAAACGTTTTGAATGTTGCATTTGGACAAGTGTTTGATTACAATATGACTAATGAAATGAGAAAAGAAATTAAAAAAGAAATTGAAGAGAATGATTTACTTTCTAAATTAACTAGAGGTGAATTACAAAAATTTATCCTTGAAGGAGATATGTGTGCTGAAACTAAATTACTTTTACTTGAATCATCTAAAATAGATTTATTTAAAGAGAATGGCGAAGAAGAAAAATTAGAAGAGAATATACCATTATATGCATTATATAGAGATTATGTTTTATCTTATTTAAACATTGAATCATTAATTACAGAAAGAAAAGATTTATGTGATGATTATGATTTAACAGATGATGAAAAAATGCTAGCTGGATTAAAACTACATAGATATGAAAGAATAAATCTTTTAAAGATATTAGAAGAAGAAAGTAAACCATTAAAAATGAAATGGCTACAAGAAGCATATTCAGTTCAAGATGCACAAGATGTAGATTATTTTTGCTCGTATGATGATTTTAAAGAAATGCCAATATACTATTATAGAAAATTCATTGATGAAGTAGTAAGAGAATTTTATGATGAAAAAGGAATTGATTATTATGAAATAAAAATCAATGATAGAATTCCAAGAAATATTTCTTATGGAATTGAAATTGAAGAAATTGGACTAACTGGAGATAATAAATATGCAATGCCTAATTATTTTGAAGCGAAATATGATGCATCTTTATCATATTATTCAAAATCAAAAGGTCATGTATCATTATCTAGTGTTACTAAAATTCCTAATGGCGAATATGTATCAGATCTTAAACAAACAAATAAAGATGATTACTTGTTTGATCTTGAATCAATTATGGATGAAGTTGATTTGTTAAATTTCTTCGGCGCAAAAATAAATGGTACTTGTGGATTCCATGTTCACTTAAGCTCTGATTATACAGAAAATGCAGAAGACAAAGACTTAGTAAAAATATTTGGTATGCCAGAAGATTATGATAGCGAAGATTATCCAGACTCATCTCTTAAAACTGAATATGAAGAAAGAAAAGATTATGAAGGATTTTTAGTTCCAGAAAGAATAGCAAAAGAAATTTATGAAATGCAATCAGTATTAAATAATAAATTTATGATTCATGATAATAGAGCAAGAAGCAAAGGACATGCTGCTTTCTTGAAAAGTGAAAATGCTTCGTTCTCAGATAAATCACAATTTGTAAATTTCTTATCACTTGAAACAAGTAAGGGAATAGAATTTAGATTTTTCAATTTACCTGATAATATAGATAGAAAAGTAGTAGAAGCATATATTGATTTTGCTACTTCATACTTTGCTTATCTTGAAGAAGGTAACAATACATTAGAATATGCAACTGAGGCTTATAATGATGTAACGGGTTTAGAACTAAAAGATTTAAGCATGAAAGAATATGAAGATTACATGTTTGATATTTTACTTGGACAATTAGATTTAAAAGAAGATACTTTAAAAGTATTTGAAAACTTAGATGAAATATTTGAATTATATAATACAGTTGATTATTCAGTGGATCCAAGATTTGATTATTATACAAAATATGATATGAGAATTGAAGATGAAGAAGTTAACCTTGATATAGCTCTAGATAGTGAATTAGAATTATAAAAATAAGAAATCATAAAGAATGATTTCTTATTTTTTATTTATATATTATGCTTGCAAATAATATTAAATGATATAATATATAAAAAAAGATATAAATGAGGAGGCCAATATGAAAGTTATATTATTACAAGATGTTAAATCACTAGGAAAGAAAGATGATGTATGCGAAGTAAATAGTGGATACGGAAACAACTTTTTAATTAATAAAGGTTTAGCTATAGTTGCAGATAATGTTAATATGGCTAAATTAAACGCTAAAAAGAAACAAGAAGCAGAATTAAAAGCTGAAGAACTTGCTACTGCTAAAAGCATAGCTAGTGATTTAGAAAATAAAGAATATAAATTAAATGTTAAAGTAGGAGCTAATGGAAAGATATTTGGAACAGTTACATCTAGTGAAATTGCAGATGTAATAGAAAAAGTATCAGGACATAAAGTTGATAAAAGAAAAGTGGTTTTAAAAGATGCAATTAAAGCATTAGGAATTTATGATGTAACAGTTAAACTTCATCCTGAAGTAAGCACTGTTATTAAAGTTGAAATTAACGGATAAATATATAAATAAAAAAGTAGCATTTGCTACTTTTTATTTTATATAAAATGATATATTATATAGATAAAATTTAAAGAAAGGAGAAAGCTATGAGAAGAATTTTTCATATTGATATGAATTCGTTTTTTGCATCATGCGAAAGCGCTAGAAATCCAGAACTAAAAAATAAAAATATAGCAGTTGCTGGCGATCCTAAAGAACGTCATGGTATTATACTTGCAGCAAGCTATAGTGCAAAAGCATTTGGAATTAAAACAACAATGCCAATATGGAAAGCTCAAAAACTTTGTCCTGACTTAATAATCCTTCCTGTGGATTTTGAACTGTATCATTATTATTCATGTAAGGTAATGGATATATTTAGAGATTATGCACCAGTTATAGAACAAGCATCAATTGATGAAGCATATTTAGATTTAACAGGTACAGAAAAAATATATCCAGACTTGATAGAACTTGCTCATACTATTCAAGATAGAATATTAAATGAATTAGATTTATCATGTTCTATTGGTATATCTGAAAATAAATTACTAGCTAAGATGGGTTCTGATTTTAAGAAACCATTAGGCATAACAACAATATTTGAAAATGAAGTTAAAGAAAAAATATGGCCACTTGATGTTGGCGAATTATTTTTAGTGGGTAAGAGTACAACTGAAACTTTAAAACAAATTGGTATATATACAATAAAAGATTTAGCAAATTTTGATTATGATACACTAGCAAATTATTTTGGTGAAAAAGGCGCTAGAAGATTAATAGATAATGCTAACGGTCTTGATGATAGTGAAGTGGTACCTAATGAAGAAATAGAAATTAAAAGTAATGGCGCAGAAAAAACTTTTAAAGAAGATGTTAATGATGAAGAAATTTTAAAAGATGCATTATTTGAATTTAGTGAAAGAATTTCAAAGAACTTAAGAGAACTAGATAAGAAAGCAAAAACAATTGTTTTAAAAATTAAGTTTAATGATTTCACATCTATAACAAGAAACGTTACAATAAATAAAGCAACAAATTTATCAAATACAATTTATGAAACAGGTTGCGATTTACTTTTTAAAAATTGGGATAAAGAAAATCCAATTAGACTTATAGGACTTAGTGCAACTAATTTTAAAGAAGATGATGAATTTGATCAAATGACTCTTTTTGAATCTGATGTAAATGAAGATATAGAAATTAAAAATGAAAAATTAAATAAATTAGAACGTGTATCTGATTTGCTAAGAGAGAAATTTGGTGATAATATAGTAGTAAAAGCAAAGTCAATTAAAAATAAAGGAGAAGATGATGAGTAAATTATATGTAGTTGCAACACCGATTGGCAACTTAAATGATTTTAGCCCAAGAGCAATAGAAGTACTTAATGAAGTTGATATTATATTAGCAGAAGATACAAGACACTCATTAAGATTATTAAACTCATTTGATATAAAAACAAAAATGACAGCATATCATAAATTCAATGAAAAGAAAAAATCATTTGAAATAATTGATATGATGAAAGAAAAAGATATGAATGTCGCTATCATAACAGATGCTGGTACACCATGTATATCTGATCCAGGATATGAAATAGTAAAAGAAGCACATGAAAACGAAATAGAAGTTTATGGAGTTCCAGGATGTTCAGCTGTTATTAATTCATTATCAATTGCTGGATTTGATACATTAAGTTTTTCTTTCTTAGGATTTTTACCTAGGGAAAATAAAGAAACAATTGAGTTTTATGAAAGAATAAAAAATAATGATACATATTCAATAGTAGTATATGAATCGCCAAAAAGAATTTTAAAAAGTTTAAAAACAATGCAAGAATTTTTAGGCGATATTGAAATAGCAGTTCTAACAGAAATGACAAAAGTTCATGAAAAAATATTTAGAGGAAAAATTTCTAAAGTGCTTAGTGAACTTAATGAAGATGAAAACGCAGAAAAAGGTGAATATGCTATTGTTATAAATAACAAAGATTATCATACTGAAAAAGAAAATGATTCAAATGGTGCATTAACTATTGAAGGGAAATTAATTGATGAAATAGTATCTAATAATGTTTCAATGAAAGACGCAATTAAAATAGTAACAGACAAATATCACTTATCAAAGAGTGAAGTATATGATGCTAGTTTAAAACTAAAAAATATGTTTGAATAAAAATATAAAATAGAAAAATATAAAATAGAAAAATATATATTGAAATAAAAAAGAAGCAAAATTAATTTTGCTTCTTTTGGTTTATAATCTTCCGGCTCTGCCGGTAGTACCGCCTGCTTTAGCTTTGAAAAA
>JAKSVV010000017.1 GCA_024407775.1 Clostridia bacterium | reverse complement strand
GGATGATCGTAACGGTCTCTTACTAGAGCTTCTGCTTGTTTACCTGTTAATGTTTGAACACCAGGATATAAATTAATATATAAGTCTTGATCTGGTGGGTTATAATACATACGAGTTGGTACATCGTATTCAACACCACCTATTGCATCTATAACTTCAACGAAAGATTTTGTATCAATCTTAGCATAATAATCAATTGATATTCCTAGCATTTCAGCAATGTAATTTGTTAAGTCTGGCATAGTGTTATCTTCATATGCTGCAAGATAAGAATTGTATTCTGTAATTTTACATTTAGCGCCCTTATCTATTTTCCACTTAGCAACTTTATTATATTTATCAACTACATCGTTAGGAATTGTTACTCTAGTATCACGTGGTATAGAAACTAAATCAACAATATTATTTTTTCTATCAACAGTACCTAGCATTAATACGTCTGTTCTTAATCCAGCTTCATCAACACCAGCCATTAATACTGTTAATCTTGATTTACCTATTGAAGGTAGTGAAATATCCATTGCGTCATTCATTGAATTTGTCATTAAGTTATAAATATTTTTTTGTTCATCTTCACTAATCACTAATTTAATAAATGCAAAAATTACACCAAAAGAAATTAATAAAAATGATGAAACTAATGTGATAACAATAGCCATGAATTTTTTTATTTTTCTTTTTCTAATTGCATTTCTTCTTTCTTTTCTGGATTGTTTACGTGATTCTCTTTCATATGCATAAGAATCATAACTAGTTGAATTATATGATGGCATTCTATCATATAATCCATAATCATTTCTTCCTTGATTACTCATTTTCCCTTATTACCTCTATATATAATTTTTGTAAAAGTCTTTTTTTATATGAATGCATAAATATGCATTATATGTTAGTATAGCATAATATTTTTCATTTTCAACACCAACCACCTAAAAAAATACATAAAAAAAGTGAGTAATTAACTCACTTTTTTATAATTAACATTCTTTTTCTATTAAGTTAAAAGTACCTTCTATAGGTTCGATACAAATTTGCTCATCTTCAACATAAGCTATATGAGGTTTTTTAATTCTTTCATCATCACCATCATCTGCTGCTCTTGCAATATGATCTCCAATTCGTAATTGTTTTGGGTTCATGTCAAAAGCAACGATGTAAGCATCATTAGATCTTTGACCTGCTTGAACAATTCCTCTTAAGCTTCCCATAACAATTAAATTACCACCAGCAACCACCTCGCTACCAGGATTAACATCTCCAAAAATAACAACACTTGAGTCACTTGTTAAAGATTGACCAGAACGAAGTGTTCCATGATAATACATTGTATGCGCATAATCTTTTTTCTTATCTTGTGATTTTTTAACTTCATTAGAATAAAAATCACTTGTATTAATATAATCAATACTCATATACATATTTCTTCTAAGTTCAACTACTATCTTATTTTCTTCTTTCTTAGATAGTTGTCTTCCTTTTAGAACAATACCGCATCTTATGCCATCATAAACGTATTTAATTCTATCTAATTTTGTATGTAAATCTTCAATTATTTTATCAAATGAAATTTCAGGATCATCATTAATAAATAATTCTAATCCTCTCTTTGAACCTTTGAAAGTAACCAAATTTGCAGAGTTGCCATTAGGTTCTTTTTTATTTTCACTTTCACTATCATCTTCATTTAATTTATTTGACACTTCTTCAAACAATTCTTCATTATCTTCATCAGTTTCAATTTCATTTTCTTCATTTAAAATTTCAACTGCTTTATTAACTTCAGAATCATTTTCTACTTTTTCATCATTTTCGTTTTCAACTTCATCAAGTGTTAATTGATTTTCATCAGATACATTTTCATTATCATTATCATTATCATCATCATCTTTTAACATTTCATCAAGTTTATTTTCTAATTCTGATTTTTCAGCATATTGACGATATAAATCGCTTACGCCTTCGAAGTGTTCATCTTCATCAAAATTGAATCTTTCATCCATTTCATTATCTCCTATAAACTACTTTGTTAACACATTTTCTTTATACAATAAATCACTAGAATAGTCAATATTAAAATAATTGTTAATAATATCTCTAGCAACTAATGTAGAATAAGAAGTATTAGTTGCGTATGGTATCATAACACATATTGCTATTTGTGGATCTTCATATGGTGCATAACCAGCAAACCAACCAAAATCAGGTTTACCTGTTTCTTCGGCTGTTCCTGTTTTTCCCGCCACTTTAATTTTTGAAGAACTAAATGCTGCTCTCGCAGTTCCACTTGGTCCATTTGTAACTGCATACATTCCTTCTTTTACTGTATCAAAAGAAGATTGTTTAATATCTAATTTTTCTTCTATATTTGGTTCTTTAATTATAGTTTTATTTTCAGTTTTATCATCAATTCTATTAACTAAATATGGTGTATATCTTGTACCATCATTAGCAACAGTTGCAATATATTTTGCAATATGAATTGGTGCAAAAATATTATATGCTTGTCCGATTGCAGTTCTTATTGTATCACCATCATACCAACGTGTATCATATTTAGATGCACCCGGATTATATAATAAAACTTGTTTTTCTTTATTTATTGGGTTCGAAATTTCAGGACGATATTCCATATCATCAATTTCTATTCCACTAAGTTCAGAAAGTCCAAACATTTCTGCATACTTACTGATTACATTTACACCTTTTAGTCCAACACTAGATGCTGAAGCAGATGATCCTAATCTCATACTTAATGTATAGAAGAAATAGTTACATGATACTTCAAGTGCTTTTACAACATTGATAGATCCATGACTAGATGGATACTTCCAACATTTTGCGGCAGGTAATCCCGCATCAGTATAAATTCCTTTATCATAAATTTGAGTATATTTAGTTATAGTTCCTGTTTCTAATCCTGCTATTGCTGTAATCATTTTGAATACAGAACCTGGTGCTTTACGTTGAGCAAGTGCTCTATTAAGCATAGGTGTCATTGGATTATTTAACAATTCACTATAATATCTTGTATCAAAATTTCCTACTAATCTATTTGCATCATAACTTGGATAATTAACTAATGCCAAAGTTTTTCCAGTATTAACATCAAGAATAACAACAGAACCACTACATGGATCAATTCTTAAATCTTCAGCATTAATTTGTCTAGCTCTTAATGAATCGATAAGAATTTGAGTAAGTCCTGCTCCACCTCTTATTTCTCTAATAACTTTATCATCAGTAATTTTTCCTTGTTCAATTAATGCAGTTAGTGTTTCTCTTGGAGAAATAACTCCAATTGAAGCTAATCTTTTAAAACATTGTCTATAAGTTTCTTCTTCACCAATTGCACTAAGAATTTTTGTTTGAATCGAATATTGAACTCCACTTTTTGCTTTCATAACTAAACTTAAATTAACAGCATCACCTGCTGCTAAAGCATTATATGCAGTTGTAGTAGATAATCCATATCCTTTAACTGCACCAGCAAGTCTATTTATAATTCCTTCATTCAATTGTTTTTCTAAAGTATCATATGCTTCTTGTTGAAGTACGCTATCGATATTCAAATAAATATTACTTCCTGATTCAGGTTCAACAGTAATTGTTGAAGTCATTGTTCTACCAACGTTATCTACTTCAACAACTTTTTGTCCATCTTTACCTCTTAGGTATTTTTCAAACGAACTTTCTATTCCAACTTTACCTATAATAGAATTTGATTCATAACCTTGATCTTTCATTTCTTCAAGTTCTGATTCATTGATTGTTCCAACATAACCTAAAACATGAGTAAATGCTTTTCCCATTGTATAAAATCTAACTGGTTCTGATTCTATTTCTATTCTAGGGAATTCATCTTTTCTTTCTTCAATTGCAATTACAATATTTGTATCAATATCGCTAGCTAAATCAAGTGGAATATATCCATAATAACGTTTAACATATATACCATATCTAACTGCGCATAATTTTCTTCTTATTTCTTCTGTTTCATCTGGATACTCTATACAAAACTTATCATATAATTTTGCCATTACTTCTTCAGCATCCATTGTAATTTCACTATCTTTAAAACCTAAATCATTCTTTTCCCAATTTTTAATTCTTGTTTCAGAAGTATATAAAAATTTATAAGGTCTTTCTTCTGATATAGGCATTTCATCGTTTACTTCTCTATTATTTTCTTCTAAGATCTTAATAATTTTTATAAACATATCATTAAGTTCTGATTCCTCCATTTGAGTTGAAGTATCACTCTTATTATATTTTAAATTATATACAACTTTAGTTGATGCAAGTGGAACACCATATCTATCATATATAGTTCCTCTTGGTGCTGTAATAGTTGTATTTCTTAAAATGCTTTCTTTAAATTTAACATTGTATTCTTGTCCCTTAACAACTTGTAGTGAAAATAATCTGCAAAGCAAAACAAAATATGCAAATAAAAATACACAAGTTACAATTAATATTCTTTTAGACATTGAATTTTTAAGCTTACTAAATTTGCTATGCATCTTTCCTCCTATCAATTAATTAAGAAATGCTTTTTAACATACTTTTATATTTTAAAACCAAAGCTTGGATTGGGAAATATAAAACTGCTGTATATATCATTTCCGGTATAACTATCTTAAATATAAATTTAAACATATAAGTCTTTCCACTAAACATTAAGAAGAATAAGAAATGACTCATATCAAAAATAAATATTGTTGCAAGTAATATCCATAATACTATTAATGGTTCATTACTAAGAAATCTTTTACTAATATAATTAACGCCTAATCCTAAATACATATATAGTAAGGCATTAAATCCAAATGTAGTTCCAAAGAATATATCAACTATTAGACCTAATATCAGTCCAAATACAATTGCTTCATTCTTATCACAGTTTGCTGCATATACAACAAGAATTGTAAGATCAACAGCAGGCACTACATTAAGAATAGAAATTCCGCTTAAATAAACTGATATTAAAATATTAATAACTATGAGCAATATCAAGTTCACCAAAAACTTCTTCAATTTCTTCCTCCAACATTTCTTTGTTTTTAATTACATAAACATAATTTAATGAATTAACATTTGTATATGTTTCAACTATTGCTGTTTTAGTTAATTCATCATTAGATACTTTTATACTTTTAATTTTTCCAACTTGTAATCCTTCTGGATATAGCATACTAACATTAGATGTAAGTACAATATCATCAACAAGGATATCTGAATCTAAATTTATATTTTCAATTTTACATGTATTACTTTTAGAAATATTATTTCCGTTAAGGATTAATTTTTCACCAGTTCTTTCAAGAGATACTCCTATTGTTGTTCTGTCATCTGTGATAGCCATAAACTTAGAATAATTTGAACCTATTTCAATTATTCTACCAGCAAGACCACTAGATGATAAAACAATCATGTCTTTTTTTAGACCATCTTTTGTACCTTTATCAATTATATAAACTTTATAAACATTATTAGGATCCACTCCAACTATTCTTGCTGTTATCTTTGTATCAGCAGGATTTTCTTTTTGTATACCTAATAATTCTTTTAGTTCTTCATTTTCATTTTTATAAATTTTATATAGTGAATTTTCAACTTTTAATTCTTCAATTTCAGTTTTATATTTTTCAACTTCTTTTTTCATATCAAAAATATTAGCAGTAAAATTCAATTGTCTTTTAGTCCAATCATTAACTGTATCCAAACTTTCACTAATAATTATTCCTAATTTAAAAGATGTATTCTTAAGTGGGCCTTTGCTTCCCATTTTAGAACATATAATAATAACCGCTAATAATATAACTGTAATTCCTATAATTAAATATTTACGAAATTCTTCTGTGAACATTTATTAATCCTTCCTTAGTAATACATTTTATTCAAATTCAAAAAATTTATTATTTCTAAATGACATATAGTCCGAATCAGAAATAATAATATGATCAACAAGTGCAACGCCAACACATTTTAACGATTCAAATAATTTTTGTGTAGCTTTGCAATCGTCGCTGCTTGGTCTCACATCTCCACTTGGATGATTATGAACTAGCACAACTTTCGTTGCATTATTTAAAATTGCATTTTTTAAAATTCTTTTTATCGGAATAGAAACAAATTCTTGAAAATCAGAAATATCTTCTTCCTCTATTAGTCCTAAAGCATTATTAAGATACAAAACTTTAAGTACTTCATAATTTTTCAATCTGCAAGAACATCTTGCATAATCAGCTATAGTTTTAGGATCTTTTAAAATAACATTTTCATTCTTTAGACTTTTTTCTATTCGTTTAGCTATTTCAAAAATACTTTTAATTTCAATTGCTTTTACTTCACCTATACCTTCTTCTTGCATAAGTTCAGTATATGTTGCATTAGATAATTTTTTTATATCATATTTTAATAATAATCTTTCAGCTATTTCTAATGCAGTTAATTTTTTTGTTCCATTACGAATAATAATTGCAAATAGTTCAGACAAAGATAAATTATCTGCACCATTAATTTTAAATTTTTCGTATGGTGTTGAATCGAGAGGCATTTCTCTCATCGTTAATTTATTATACATATATCCTCCATAAACTCGCAGACTCATTTATGAAGAATAAAAAAATTATTTAATTCTTTTTAATTCTTGGAATAATTTATTAACTGATAATCCCATAACCGCAAAGAAGTCACCATTAATCTTTTTGACTAATACACTTCCTCCATCTTGGATACCATAAGCTCCTGCTTTATCCATTGGTTCTCCAGTTTTAATATATTCCATAATTGTTTCATCTTTAACCTTGTCAAAAACAACATCTGTTTTTACAACGCTTGTTCTCTTTGACATGTTCTTCATATCAAGAACACACATTGCTGTATATACTTGATGCTTTTGAGCATTAAGTAACTTAAGCATTCTCATTGCATCTAATTCATCCTTAGGTTTTCCTAAGATTTCATTTTTGAATACAACAATTGTATCAGCACTAATGATTAAGTTATCACTAGTAATATTTTCTTTATTTGATACTTCTTCCGCTTTACTTTCTGCTAATTTAGCAACTAATTTTTTAGGATTTTTTATTTCAATTGAGCTTTCATCAAAATCACTTTTGATAACTTCAAATTCTAATCCTAATTTTTCTAAAAGTTCTTTTCTTCTAGGTGATCCAGAAGCAAGAATTATTTTTCTATTTACATCAACTTTCATATTCTACCTCTTTTAAAATTTTTATTTAATCACTTTATAGTAAATTAATAAAGCAATTATTAACCCTAAGATACATGCAATTGTGCAATTGAATGTTAACCCTAAGTTAAATTGAAGTGCATATAGGTTTACTTCAAAATTTGGTACTCCAATAACTTGTCCAAAATTTAACCATGATAAAAATGGTATATTAGCAGTAACTTCTCCAATAAAGCTACCTAAAACTAAACCTACTAAAATAATTATTAAACTAACAATTTTACTCTTCATTTTTCTCCTCTTTTCAATTAAAATTATACTTTAACTCATTAAAGTTTATATTTATTTATTTTTTTGTCAATAAAATTTCTAGGCAAATCCGCATATTTTTTAATAAAAAAAGCAAGCTTAGAGCTTGCTTTAATATTTTAATCTTCGTAATTCAAAACCACGTTATATTTTCCGTCAATGATAGCATTAATAATATCTAAAGTATTATCAATTTCTTCTTTGTTATTTTCTTTATCTTCTGACAAAAGAATTAATCTATCTAATGCATTTATAAATTTGTAATAAGATAATTTGTTTTCAAAATTTTCAGGCAAACTCATATAATCTTGATAGCCTTGCATAAATTTTCTAATTTGTTCTTCATTATCATAGAAATAATCATACATCATAGCAAAATCAGATGTAGCATCTCCTATCATAGAATGAGAAAAATCATTAAAATATACTCTTCCATCTTTGATTACAAAATCATCATTTGAAATATTCCCTAATACTAAAGAAGGTTCATAATCATCTTTAATATAATACATATTTTCATTTAAATAATTAAAAATTCTATCATTAAAATCTTTATTAAATAATGAAATGATTTTTGTTCCAAAATATAAAGTTTTACTTAAAATAAAATTTTCCCAGATCTTTTTAAGTTCTTCTTGAGAAGATTGTTCATTAATTTCGCAAACATGTAAAAGTCCAAGTGCACTTCCAAGTATAAAAGCATTATCATCTTTTTCTTCATAAGTAGAAATAGAATGACCATCTATTTTTTCAATAACACTAGCTTCCAAAATATAATCTTCACCATTTTTATATATTTTAGGTACCACCATTTTATTAGATAGATTAACTAAAGTTTTATACTCCATAGCGATTTTTTCTTTTTCATTTGCATTTTTAATAATAAGTATTTTTTTGTCTATTTTTGTCTCAAATGTGCCATTTTTATTTTCTTTTATTTCATCGAATTTAATATTGTATTTATTCATCAAATCGATACAGTTTTGTTTGTACATTATTATCTCCTTTTTGTCTCATTGTATACATAAATCAATAATTTATTAACCAAATAAAGTTAGGCAACAAATTTTTTCCTTCATTATATATAGTACTTAATTTAATGTCATTTAATATATTGAAATTATATCAAATAAATAATTATTGTAAATAAAAAATGGGGAACAAATCCCCATTTATATTATGCAAGTTTTAATATTATTCCAGCAGTAAATGTATCATCTTTGATTTTGATATCAAGACAACCATTTTGTTTTTCAGTTAGTTTTTTAGCCATAACAAGTGAAGTACGTTTTGACATATCAGATAGATATTTGTCTTTAAATTCATCATTTGTTATTTTCATTTGTTCTTTCATTTCATCTTTAATAGTATTTCGAATTGATACTATCCCATAACCATTTTCTTCATCCATAGAGATATAAACATTAGTTCCATGTTCTGCAAATTTGAACACATCTTTAATTAGATTTTCAAAAGATCTCCATAAAAGATTAGGATCTGCTGCTACTACTATTTTAGCTTTTTTAATGTTAAGTTTAATTTTTAAATTAGACTTTTTCATTTCTTGTTCAATTTCGCTAAGACCTTTAGTTAAGAACGAGAATATTTCAACAGGTTCTAAATTAACTGTATCTTCTTTTAATTTTTCTTTTGAAAATCCTGTATTAATTTCATTACTAAGTGTTTTTAATCTCTCAGCTCGATTTCTTATAATTTCAATTGATTTTTTATGTTTTTCTGCAAGCACAGCATCTTTTTCTAACACACTAACATTTTCTAATATAGACTCAAGAGGATTTCTTAAATCGAATGAAGCATTAAGTATCATATCAACTTTTGCTTTTTCGTCCCTTACTTTCTCTTCTACTATATTATCTATTTCATTTTTAATTTCCATCAAATTCATTCCAGTATCAATTGCCGGATCACTATGAAGATTATTTATAGATACATCATAATCACCATTTTTAATTTTCTTTGAAACTTCTTTTAATATTTCTATATCATAAGCAACTTCATTCTTCCATTTGAAGCCAAGGACTAATAACATTATCCATCCTATTACAGGTATAAGTGCTAATATAAATAATGTTATAACTTTAGCTGATAATTGTTTCTTATATATTTTATATCTAGTTATATGATTAACTAATTTATCAATCCATAAACAAATATTATATAAAAGTGTATTTGTAAAGAATGTATGATTTTTTATATGTTTAACAAGTGAACCAAATGGACAGCTTATTAAATAAATACATATAATAGATGCTACTATCAAATCAAAGTTATAGTATTTATAAATACCTATAAATAAATTTGTATTAAACATGTCGCTTAAATAATTAATTGCATCACGCCATATATCATTATATAAAACCTCAAAGAATAAATAGCTAGTAAAGAATAAAATAACTAATTGAATTTCTGTATAGATTTTATCATACAAATTAAATACAACCTTGCCAATTAAATTCTTTCTATTTCTTCTTCCAATAGTTTTAAGATACATAATAAAAGAAAATATAAATAATATTACTACTGCTATAGGAATTAAAAATTCAAAATTCCAGCCATTCTTAATTTCTTTCATTATTGTGTTAAAATAATAAATATATGATGTAATAAATCCGAGTGACGTATACATCACAAGAATATTTAATAATTTCATAAATTTATTTTTAAATAATTTTATCATATAATACTCCTTACCATTTATATAACAAGTATACCAAAATGAAAAACATTTTCAATAACGTAAAATAAAAATGGTACCCGAAGGTACCATTTATTTATCTCAATCCATCTTTAGGATATCTATCTCTATTTACATATGTAGTATGTAGTTGTTCGTGTGCTTTATGGCTAAGTGGTTTTTCATAATAGTTATCATATAAATCTTTTACGAATGGATTTTCATGTGATCTTCTTAATTCAGAATTTTTATCTATATCATATAGAACACTTGATCTCTTTTCAAAAACATTTATTTCAGATTGAACTTTACTTGATACGATTGGTTGTCCACCACCGCATACACATCCACCACGACAAGCCATGATTTCGATGAAGTCATATTTAACATCACCTTTTCTAATTCTTTCAAGTAAGTGTTTAGCATGAAGCATACCAGATACAACAACACCTTTAAGTTTTACTGCATCAGTTTTAACTTCATATTCTTTAACACCTTTTTCTCCTCTTAATACTTGGAAATCAACTTGATCAATTGTATTATTTGATAAAACCGCAACAGCTGTTCTTACTGCGGCTTCAGTAACACCACCAGTTGTTCCAAAGATAGCTGCAGCACCAGTTGCTTCACCAATTGGACTATCATATCCGCTATCTTCAAGTTTTGTAAATTCAATTCCTGCTTCTTTAATCATACGAGCAAGTTCTCTTGATGTAATACTAATATCAACATCTTTTAAACCATTTTCGCCTAATTCTTCTCTACTACTTTCAAATTTCTTTGCAGTACATGGCATGATTGAAACAAGAACAACTTTCTTAGCATCAATTTTTAATTTTTCTGGAGCAATATAATTTTTAAATAAAGCACCAAACATTGCTTGTGGTGATTTACAAGAAGATAAGTTATCTAAATAGTCAGGGAATTCTTGTTCACATTCTTTAATCCAAGCCGGACAGCATGAAGTAATAAGTGGAAGTTTTCCTCCATTAGATACTCTTTCTATTAATTCATTTGCTTCTTCCATAATTGTAACATCGGCTGCACTATTTGTATCGAATACATAATCAAATCCTAAATTTCTTAAAGCTGTTACCATTTTGCCTGTAACATTTGTTCCAATAGGATATCCGAATTCTTCACCAATACCTGCTCTTACAGCTGGTGCAACTTCAACTACTGTTATTGTTTCTGGATCATCAATTGCTTTCCATACATCTTTAATATTTGACTTTTCATATAATGCACCAACCGGACAAGCTTCAATACATTGTCCGCAGTTAATACAATCTAAGTCTCTTAAAGATTCACCAAATGGGGCTCTAATTTCAGAACCAAATCCTCTATTAACAGCACTTATTGCAGAGATACCTTGTCTCTTTTTACAAACAGCAACACATCTCTTACATAAGATACATTTATTATTATCTCTAACAATTGATGGAGATAATTCATCTATTTCTTTTTCTTCTCTAACACCTTCAAATCTAACATCAGTAACACCAAGTTCTTCAGCTAAAGCTTGAAGTTCACATTTACCACTTCTTATACAAGAAGTGCATTCTCTTTTGTGGTTAGAAAGAATTAATTCAAGATTCATCTTTCTTGCTTCTCTTAGTTTTGGAGTATTAGTTCTAACAACCATACCATCACCAGCTGGGAAAGTACAAGCAGTATTTAATCCTCTTACTCCTTCTATTTCAACTAGACACATTCTACATGCGCCAATTTCGTTTATCTTTTCTAAATAACATAATGTAGGAACATTTATTCCGGCAGCTTTACAAGCTTTAAGAACAGTTGATCCTTCAGGAACTGTAACTGATTTTCCATCAATAGTTAATGTAATCATTTTTTCTTCCATCTTCTAAAACTCCCTTCCTAAATAATTTCTATTGCGCCGAACTTACATTTATCAAAACATGTTCCGCACTTAATACATTTTGTAGAATCGATTTCGAATGGACTCTTAATTTCTCCAGAAATACATCCAACTGGACAACTTCTAGCACAAGAGCTACATCCTTTACAAACATCTTTATTAATTTGATATTTCTTTAATGCTTTACATACTTTAGCATCACAAATACCTTTTATGTGATTTTCATATTCGTTTCTAAAACTCTTTAATGTACTTAAAACTGGGTTAGGTGCACATTTACCAAGGCCACATAATGAAGCATCTCCGATAAAGTGAGCAAGTTCATCAAGTTTTTCAATATCTTCTTCAGTTGCTTTACCTTGTGTAAACTTAGTTAATATTTCAAGCATTCTCTTGTTACCTATTCTACAAGGAACACACTTACCACAAGATTCATCAACTGTAAATTCTAAGAAGAACTTAGCCATATCAACCATACATGTAGTTTCATCCATTACGATTAAACCACCTGATCCCATCATACATCCAATTGATGATAATGTATCAAAGTCGATAGGTAAATCTAAATATTCTTCTGGAATACATCCACCTGATGGACCACCTGTTTGAGCAGCTTTAAATTTTTTGTTGTTTGGTATTCCACCACATATATCATAAATAATTTCTCTTAATGTTGTTCCCATTGGAACTTCAACTAATCCAACGTGATTAATCTTACCTGTTACAGCGAATACTTTAGTACCAGGAGATTTTTCAGTACCCATTGATTTAAACCAATCAGCACCATTTAAAATAATTTGTGGAATATTTGCATATGTTTCAACATTGTTTAATGATGTTGGACATCCAAATATACCTTTGTTAGCTGGGAATGGAGGTTTAACATTTGGTTCTCCTCTTAATCCAGCAATTGAATTCATAAGTGCAGTTTCTTCACCACAAACGAAAGCACCAGCACCTAGTCTAATTTCAAGATCAAAACTAAAGTTTGTTCCTAAAATATTATCACCAAGTAATCCATGTTCTTTTGCTTGTTCAATTGCAATTTGTAATCTCTTAACTGCGATTGGATATTCTGCTCTTATATAAACATAACCTTTATTAGCACCAACTGCATAACCTGCAATTGCCATAGCTTCAATAATACAATGTGGATTTCCTTCAAGAACAGATCTGTCCATGAATGCTCCTGGGTCACCTTCATCTGCATTACATGCAACATATTTTTGATCACCTACAGCAGCTCTAACCATTTCCCATTTTCTAAATGTAGGGAAACCAGCTCCACCTCTTCCTCTTAATCCAGAATCTTTAATTGCATCAATTACTTCTTCTGGTTTCATATTTGTAATACATCTAGCAAGAGCTGTATAACCATCTCTTAAAATATATTCAGAAATTTTTTCAGGATTTATAACACCACAATCTCTTAAAACAACTCTCTTTTGTTTTCCATAGAATGTTGTATCAGCGAAAGGTTTAACATTATCACCATCAATTGTTTCGCCATATAATAAATCTTTACAAACATTTCCTCCAACGATATGTTCATCTATAACTCTTTCTACGTTATCAATATTGAATTCACTATAGAAAGCTCCTTCAGGATAAACTATAACTATAGGACCTAATGCACAAAGACCGAAACATCCAGTCTTAACAACTTGTACATTTGTTAATCCTCTTTTTTCAATTTCTTCTTCGAATTTTTTTAAGATTAATGGTGATTTAGATGATGTACATCCAGTACCATTACAAACTAAAATTCTATATTCTTTTTTATCTTTATCAGGAGTTAATAAATGTTCATCTTGTGCTTTAATATTTTTTAAATCTTCAACTGTATATTTTTCCACTTTATTACCTCCTATTCATATTTAGCAAGGATATCATCTAGCATAGCTGGAGTAACCTTACCATAAACATCATTATTAATCATAATTACAGGAGCAAGTCCGCATGCCCCAACACATCTTGCTGAATCAAGTGAGAACTTCTTATCTGGAGTTACCATACAATCATCAGTTAATTTTAGTTTTTGTTTTAAAGCATCATATAATGCTTGTGAACTTTTAACATAACATGCTGTTCCTAAACAAACACTAATTCTATTTTTACCAACTGGTTCTGTTGTAAATCTTGCATAGAATGTAACAACACCATAAATATCACTTAATGGAATATTCATTTCATCAGCAATAAATGCTTGTACATTGTATGGTAAAAAGCCATAATAATCTTGGACTTTATGTAAGATTTCAATTAAAGGATCTTTAACATCTTTAAATGATTCTATAATTTCTCTGATTTTTTGTTTTGCATCCTCTGCCAAAACTTCACACTTACCACTACATTTTAACATATATATCCTCCTTCGCTTATATGTCACCTTATTATAAAAAAGTATATCACAATATATTTATTTTGCTATACTTTTTTTGATTTTTTTAAAGTTTTTTGGCATATCTTTTTCCTTGATTTTATGAGGGTTTTATGCATGTTTAAGCGAGATTATGTCAATAACTTATTTTGACGTATTTTTTGTCTTATATAAGTAAAAAAACGATTATATTTGGCATATAATCGTTTAATTATTTTTTAACTTCTTCAGTACTTGGTGGAACTTCAACGAATTTTTTTATACCTCCAAGTATTGAATCATTATTAATTGTTAATGTAATTTCTATTCTTTCATCTTTTTCTTGATAGTTTGCATCATTTAAAGATTTAGAATCTTCAAATGATCTAACAAGTAATTTGTCACCATTCAAATTATTTAAATCATTATTTGATTCCAACAATTTCTTTTTGAATGCATACCCTCTCTTAAGTGCAAGATTAACTTCATCTTGATCATTAGTTTGAGTATATACATCTATATTAATTGAAGAAACAAATTTTCCATATATATCATCTGTTAAAATTTCATAAATCTTTTTAGATAATACTTTAAAGAAATCGCTTTTAGTTTTAGTAATAGTGCTTGAACTTCCACTAAACATATAGCTCATAAGAACACATACATTGCCATCATCACATATAAAAATTTTATTTTCGCATTCTTTTAAAATATTTCTTGTATTAAATGATTGATATATTTGTTGTGGAAATTTTGTTTTAATATCACTTAATGTTTGCATATGATATAAGAAATTCAATTTAGTACCTTCTGTTTCTTCAAGATTAACTAATTCATTTTTTAATAGTAATAATCTATCGTTTACCTCATTAGTTTGAATTAAAGATTCATCATATTCTTCTTTTAATTCTTCTATTTTGTTTTCATAATCAGCAATATTTATAATATTATTAATTGAATCTAAATGACTAATAACAAGTAAAACTAAAAGGACTAATATAATTAAGAAAGATATCAAAGTCATAATAGGCCATGCTAAACTATTTTTAGTTTTAGGTTGCGGAATGTATGATGTTCTTCCTTTATTCATATTAGCTCCTTTCTTAATGATTTGTATTATTTAAAATTTCTTTTATTCTTCTTTCTTCTTCTTGTCTTCTAACAAGTTCTCTTTTTAAAGATTCAATATCTTCAGCAGTTAATGCTTTAATAGCATCTCTTGCTTGTGGAGATTCAACAACAACATTAGATTTAATTTCAGGAACAACATTGATAGATTCTTTAAATGAGTTTCTATTTTCTTCTTCATTTAAAATTGTATCAAGTTTTCTTTCTTCAATCTTTATGCTGTTATTTAATTCATCTGTTGTATATAAATTTTCATAATGATCATTTTGCATACGTGGTAATACATCACTTGCTTTATGTTCATCAAAGAATTTTCTTTCTGCATCAGAAATAATTTCTTTTTGATGATCATCAAGTTGCTTAATCATTTCTTCATCTGTAGGAATGCTTGGCATAGGTGTATCATCAGTATCAACCATTGTTGGCATCGGAATATTATTTGATGCATTTTCTATTAAATTACTCTTTTGTACATCTGTAATTTTTTCATTACTTGTTTGAATATTTTTTGCAGTTTCTAAAATTTCGTCTTTAGTAACTTCAACTTCTTTTACATAAACTTTATCTTTATTTGGAATAGCATCAATATTTTTTAAGTTATCAATTTTTTCTGCTGCTCTTTGTTCTATATCCTTTTTAAGTTCCTCAACTTGTTTTAATCTTTCAAGTCTTAATTGTTCGTATCCTTCAAATTCATCAGGATCTTCACTATATAATTCATCAACTTGACCAAAACTTCTATTAGGTAAAAAACTTGTTTGAGTTTTTTCTTCAATCATACCTTTTAGCGAGCTATTTAGTTTAGCTATTGTTTGTTCAAGTTGTGCTGTTGTTTTCATCATTGAATCAGAAGTATTCTTAATTGTATATAAAATATTTGCATTAGAATATCCTTCTTGTGGTAACATCTTAGGTTTATTCTTTGATAAGTTTGCGCCTAAAGTGTTATCTAAATAATCTTCTAATCTAGAAAATAAATTTGTTCTTTCAGATTCTATATGTGTAATAGAATTTATAACTGAATAAATAAATGATAATACAATTGCTATAAATGTTGAAGCAAATGCAATAGCCATATATCCAATTATTGTTGAAACGTCTCCAAGAACACTTGTCATAGAAACTATTTCATGTGCATCAACACCCTTAAACATTTGTGCAAGATTCATTACTATAACAATAATGTTATATAATGTTCCAACAACACCAAGTGTTAATAACATTGTATTTAAATTATTTAAAAAGCTTTCTTTACCTAATTTACTTTTACCCATTTTATAAAAGTTTGACTCTATAACAGCTTGAGTATTTACACCATCATATGATTTAAGATATGCATCTTTATATGCTGATATAATTTCATTTAGTAGTTTATTATTGTATACTTCCATACCATCATTATTAACTAGATCTAGTTCTTTAATGATTTTTGAATATGAAGATTTCAATATTAAATTATTAACAACGCCAATAATAAATATTGCAACCATAGCTACAATAATAGCAACTGATATATATGTCATATTGTTTAACAAATTACTTGTTAATGCTTGCATATTGCCACCTTTCACTAATTTGTAATTTATATATACAAATTTCTCACCATAATTTTCTCAATACTTTTTTCTTGTTTATTATAAACAACTAAATAAAAAATTCAACACAAAAAGGACCAAAAATATATTCTATTTCCAATCCTTTGTATCTAAATTTATTATTTTACCCAATCCATTTTATTAATATGCTACTTTTCTATTAGCAATGCTTTTTGTAATCATACTAGCATAAGCAGTATCAACTTGATCTAAGATTTGTGATGCTACTGTTGCTTCTAAGTTAGTAACAACTTTAATAACAACATCAAAATCAGTTCTTGCTAATTGTTCAATAACAAGAGCTGCTTTTTGTGGTGTCATTTCTGAGAATGCGCTTACATAGTTAACAAAATCAGTATCATATTTTTCTTGTTCAATAACTGATTTATATAATTCAGTAGCTTCGTTTTTATATAATGTTTCAAAATAACTTCTATAAGCTGCTGTATTATTTAAAGCAATTGCTTGATCTTGTTTTTCTTTATTCTTTTTAATTTTTAAATATTCATTTTCATATTCTTTAAGTCTTATAACTTCATCTAATGCTTCATCAAGTTGAGTATTAAGTTCGTCATATTTTCCCTTAATAACTGTTCCATCTTCACCAGCCCATTTGCTAGCTTCGTCTTTTAATGCATCTAATTCTTTTTTATTAATTTCGTTTTGGCGATATAAATTAACTGTATATTTTAATAATTTATTATAAGAATATGTACTTAATTCATCTTCTATATCAGCAAGATCTGTTGATACAGGAATAATTTTATTTAATACAGGAACATCTCTAACATATTTTTGTGTTCCTCCAATATCAAAATAAAAAATTGCAAATAATGTTCCTAAAAATATTATCAACATTGCAAAGAAAATTAAAAATAATTTTTTAACTGACATATTCTACTCCTCTTCTTTCACAGTGAATCTATAACTAACAAGTTCATTAACCATTTCGTTTTCAATTCTCTGTTCTTCTTTTTTATATTTTTCTAGTTCTTTTTCTTTGAACTTATCTAAAACTTTTCTTTCTTTAACAGCTTCTTCTAATTCTTTACGTTTTATTTCAGCTTCTATTCTTAAATAATTTATATTTGATTCTAGACGTTCTATAACTTCTTTAAGATAATTTATGTAGTTGTTATATTCATTTCTTTGTTTTATTTTTTCAACACTACCATCTAAAGTTTGCATTTCTAAAATCAAATTTTCTTTTTTCTTAACCAAGGCTTCTTTCTTTTCAATTGCTTCTTCTAGTTTTCTTCTAGCTTTAGCATATTCATTCTTTTTAGCCTCTTCCATTCTTTCTTTAAGTGAAAGAATTTTATCAAGTCTAAATTTAAACACTTTTCATCACCTTTAATATTTTTTAATCTAAAAATATATTTGACATTTCTTCTAACATTTCAGTATAAGAAAAATTTTGATCTACTTCTTGTGTTAGAAATTCATTTACTAATTTTATTTTTGATATAGCAAAATCTATATCAGGGTTACTACCTTTAACATAAGCTCCAACATTTATTAAGTCTTCTGCATCTTGATATGTAGCAAGAACATTTCTTAACTTCTTTGCAAGTTCTTTATGTTCAGGAGATGCAACTTCACTCATTAAACGGGAAATGCTTCCTAAAACATCAATAGCTGGATAGTGATTCTTATGAGCAAGTTTTCTATCAAGAACAATATGTCCATCAAGAACTCCTCTCGCAGTATCCGCAACTGGTTCATTCATATCATCACCTTCAACAAG